>JAHLFT010000075.1 GCA_018883635.1 Candidatus Lactobacillus pullistercoris | reverse complement strand
CGTGGTTAATTTCGAGGACAAGAAAAAGGCGGGATAAGTATCACCCGCCTTTAATCAACAGAAAATATCGATCAGCCCAGAGGTTAATTTAACTTAGGCGAGAAGCGGGAGCTTCTTCTTGTTCTCAACTAATAGTAGTATACTCGCTTAACCATTATCCGTCAATTAATTGTTGACAATTAATTGAATTTTTTATCTTGTTTTTGATAAAGCTTCTACAAACCATTTAGAAAAAATTTCTGGATCTACAGACACTGCTATTTCAGCATTATTTGGAAGATCTAGCTTATTTTTAAAATCCATCAATGAAGCACCATATGTATAACCGGTTTGAACATCAATTTCTACATGTGTCTTTTTAAATTTAAACATTTGCGGATTTAAAAGTATGCCTGCTGCAAGTGCATCATAAATTTTAAGGCCAGTTTGAAAACTACCACCTCGAAATTTCTTAAATAAGTCGTAAAACATATCACCAGCTTTTCCTAACTGTCGTATTTGATTACTTACTTCAGGCATAATTTTAGCTTGTGCGCCTAATTCTAAAGGCGCTACTCTAATTTTTAATCCACTTTCAAAAATAATTTTTGCAGCTTCAGGATCAGATGCAATATTGAATTCAGAATAGATACCATAATTGCCTCTACCCATTGCTCCGCCCATAATAATTAGTTCCTTAATATTTTTTATATCATCTGGGTATAAACGAACATATAGAGCGTAATCAGTAAGTGGTGCAATTCCAATAAGAGTTACTTTTTCAGAAGAAGCTGCAACTATTTTATGTATGGCAACCGGTGATATGCCATGATCCACCAATTCAAAACTAGGATTTGGAAAATCATATCCGTCCATTCCTGATTTACCATGTATTTCTTTAGCTCGAATTGATTGTTTGACTAATGAACGCTCAACCCCTTTTACTACAGGAATACTTTTACCGAAAAATTTCTCCAATTTCAATATATTTATTAAAGCTTGTTGCGCATTAACATTGCCATTAGTTGCAATAATACTTTTAACTTCAATTGCAGGCGAAAAAAGACATATTGCTAATGCAACTGCGTCATCTATTCCTGGATCTGTACTAATAATAACTGGCTTTTTCATTAAGAACTCCACTTTCTTTTTGGTAATGTTCGTATTTTTAAAAAGATAAATTTATAAATAAATCTATTTATATTCATAAATAATACAATACACATACAATTAACACAAATGTTATTATTTTAATTCATATTTTGTATTGACTTATTTTTACATTTAAATTATTCTAAGACAAGACAAGGAGGAATACGAACAATATGAAAACAAAATCCGGTTTTTGGCTGCTATTTCCGGCATTTATTAGTGTCTTGATTTTTGCATTCTTTCCATTAATTCAGATTGCTATACCAACATTTCAAGATTCTAAAGGATTTTTGCACCTATACACTAAATTTCTAAAAAACACGTACAATCTTCATGTAATTAGTAGAACATTTAAAATTGCTTTACTCACTATGATCATTGTTTTAATTCTTGGAATTCCAATTTCACTTTGGATTGCTCGTCAAAAGAGTAAAGTAAGATCAATTTTAACAATTATCATTCTTTTTCCGATGTTAACGAATGCAGTTGTCAGAAACTTTGCATGGATCATTATTTTAGGTCATAACGGTATTCTAAATAAATTTCTGATGTCTATTCATTTAATTAATTCTCCATTAAACATCCTTTATACTGATACGGCAATTATCATCGGTTCAGCTTATTTATTTCTCCCGATTATGATTATTTCATTAGTTGGTAGTATTTCTGAGCTAAACATTGAAGCAGAAGAAGCTGCTGCTGTATTAGGTGCCAATCCATGGGTTAATTTGATAAAAATTGTAATACCACAATTAGTCTCAGGGATTTTAACAGGATGCATTTTGGTCTTTGCAGGTGCGATGACAGCATATACTACCCCACAAATTTTGGGAGGTAATAAAAATTTAGTAATGTCTACCTTGATTTACCAACAAGCCATGACATTAGGTAACTGGAAAAATGCAAGTGTTATTGCAATAGTTCTGATTATTATCTCTGCTTTATCAATGATATTAATGAGAAAAGCAAGTCGCGCTTTGGATAGGAGACCTAATATTAATGCTTAATCGTAAAAATAAAACTTTAGCAATTATTTCTATTATTATCCTGATATTATTGATGTTTCCTCTACTTTTAGTAATTATTACTTCATTTAATAATCAGGATTCAATTTCTCTACCAATTAAAGGTTTTACTTTATCCTGGTATGCCAATATTTTTCAGCAACCAGATTTTATCAGTGGATTTGAATCAAGTTTGTTCGTTGCCATTATTGCTAGTCTTTCGGCATTAATAATTGGTATCCCTGCAGTTTATGCTTTAACAAGATTCAACATCGTTCATAAGTCTTGGTTTCAATCTTTCTTCTTAAGCCCTACTCTAATTCCAGAAATTGTAATTGGCTTTGCCTTATATCAAGCTGCTGTCATTACTCTTAGACTACCTGTTATGCCTAGTCTAATTATTGGTCACTTTTTATTATGCCTACCTTATGTAATAAGACTAGTTACAGCAAGTATGTTACTAATGGATAAAAATATTGAAGAAGCAGCTTGGGTTTGTGGATGTTCACCTCAGAAAGGATTCTTCTTAATCGTTTTACCTAACATTAAAGCAAGTATTGTAGCAGCTTTTATGATGTGTTTTATTAATTCATTTAATAATATTCCAATTTCATTGTTCATGAATGGACCATCAATTACAATGCTGCCACCAGCAATTTTGAACTATTTACAAAATAACTATGATCCAACTGTTTCTGCTATTTCTGTAGTTCTAATGATTTTTACAGCATTAATTATGCTTTTAACTGAAAAACTAGTTGGTC
Source organism: Candidatus Lactobacillus pullistercoris (assembly GCA_018883635.1). Classification (GTDB taxonomy): domain Bacteria; phylum Bacillota; class Bacilli; order Lactobacillales; family Lactobacillaceae; genus Lactobacillus; species Lactobacillus pullistercoris. The sequence continues at coordinate 4,087 of JAHLFT010000075.1, read as the reverse complement.
TAAATAAACTTACTGATAGGAGCAATTAAATTGGCAAATTTAGAAGTAAAAGATTTAGCAAAATCATATAACGGTAAAACCAAAGTATTAAAAGATATTTCGTTTTCCGTAAAAAACGGTGATTTAGTATCTATTCTAGGGCCCTCAGGTTGCGGTAAAACAACCACTTTAAGAATCATAGCAGGTTTAATTCCAGCAACAGACGGACAAGTTTTAGTTGATGGTGAAGATGTTGGAAAAGTACCAGTTTATAAAAGAAACTTTGGAATGGTTTTCCAAAGTTACGCTTTATTCCCACATATGACCGTCTTTAATAATGTAGCTTTCGGATTAAAAATGAAAAAGATGTCTAAAAGTGACATTCAAAAAAGAGTCGATCAAATTTTAAAAATAACCGGCTTGTCTAAATTAGCTTCTCGCTATCCTAAAGAATTATCTGGTGGTCAACAACAAAGAGTTTCTTTAGCACGTGCATTGGTAGTCAATCCACAATTATTACTCATGGATGAACCCTTGAGTAATTTAGACGCAAAATTAAGAATTAAAATGCGTAGCGAAATTAGAGAATTGCAGCAAAAGCTAAAAATGACAGTTCTTTTTGTTACTCATGATCAGAGAGAATGCTTCGCTATTTCCGATAAAGTATTAATCATGAAAGATGGCAAAATTGATCAATATGATACTCCTGAAAACATCTTTCACCACCCCAGTTCAGAATATGTTGCTAGATTCATCGGTTATGATAATTTCATCAATGTTGATGAAATTATTAATGATCGCCAAATTAAAAGTAAAGATCTTGTTTTCTTAACTGATGAAAATAATATTCAAGCTAAGGTATTAACTATTAGACCCGAAAATATTTTGATTAATTCAGAAGAAAATCCGTCTAATAATTTGATTGATGGAACAATCACTAGTCTTGAGTATTTAGGTCAGAGCTTTAAATATAAGGTAAATACTAGTCTCGGATACTTGACTGTTGAAGAGTCTAGGAAATCGATGCGTAGCTCAGGAGATAAAGTTCAGCTTTATTTGCCCTCCAAGCATCTTCATCCGTTGTCTAGATAACCAATTGTAAAGAAAGGAATAAAAATGAATTTTAAAAAAGTTGGTTTATTAGCTGCAAGTTTTTTATTAGTTGGTTCAGTTGCATTTGGTACAACTGCATGTTCATCACAATCATCTTCTAACGGAGGAAATTTAACTATTTCAACCTTTGGTTTATCTACCAAACAAATGCAGAACGATGTTTTAAATCCTTTTGCTAAACAATCATCAGTTAAAGTAAAAACTCAATTTGGTGATAGTGCAACAAGACTTACTCAAATTGAACATAACCCTAATACAGGTGTTGATGTAATTGAACTTGCTCAAAACAATGCTGTTACTGGCGATAAAAAGAAGTTATTTAAGAAGTTAGACTTCTCTAAGATTTCCAATTTCAAATATTTATCAAAATCAGAACAAAAACTAGCTAAAGAAACTAATACGGTTCCTTATACCGTAAACAGTTTAGGTATCATCTATAATCCAAAGAAAGTTAATATTAATTCTTGGAAGGACTTATGGTCATCTAAACTTAAAAATAAGATTGCTGTACCTGATATGACAACTACTTTTGGCCCCGCAATGTTATATATTGCTGGTGACTATGCTGGTACTAGTGTAACTAAAGACAACGGAAATGCAGCATTTAAGGCAATGAAAGAATTAAAACCTAATGTTGTCAAAACTTACACCCAAAGTTCAGATTTAAGTAACATGTTTAAATCTGGTGAAATTGAAGCTGCTGTAGTTGGTGATTATGCTGTTGGTATGCTTCAAGCAACTAATCCAAACTTAAAATACATCGTTCCTAAGTCTGGTACATATGCTAACTACGATAATGTCTCTATTTTAAAGAATAGTAAAAATTCAGCAGCTGCATACAAATACATCAACTTTAGATTAAGCGAAAAAATTCAAAAGAAAGTAGCAGGTCTTAAATCTTTGAACAACGCTCCTGTAAACACTCAAGTTAAATTAACACCTGCAGAAGCAGCAAACAAAACTTATGGCTCAGTTGCTAAAAGAGCAAAAACTATTAATTTCTTCTTTGTAAATTCACATATGTCTAACTGGATTTCAAGATGGAATAAGATTATGAATAAATAATTGATGTTTATTCCCTATAAGGAGCTGAATTGTAGATTCAGCTCCTTATCTTTTATGGAGGATTTTAAATGACTGAAGTAGACTTAATTATCAAAAATGCTCATGTTTTTAATGTATATTTACGAAAATTTCAAGATGTTCAAGTAAGTATTAAAAATGGCAAATTCTATTGGATTAATAAAGAATTACCTAATTTAACAGCAAAAAAAGTCATCGATCTACAAGGTAAATATTTAATCCCTGGTTTTGTAGATGCCCATATGCATATTGATAGCTCAATGACTACACCTAAAATAATGGGTGAAACAATTCTAAAATATGGCACGACTACTATTATTGCTGATGATCATGAGGTTACTAATGTCGCCGGTATTAATGGATTAAAAGATTTCATTAATGAAGATTCGCCAATTGATATTTTCTTCGGCATCCCTTCTTCTGTTCCTTCAACCAATCCTCAAATGGAAACAACTGGCAGTAAAATTGGTGTGCCTGAAGTAAAAGAATTACTTAAAGATCCACGCTTTATTTGCTTAGGTGAAGTCATGAACTTTAAAGATATGACTTCTGACAAGGACACTCTAATTAAGGACATAATTAATACTTGTCATAAAACTAAACCTACTATGCCAATTGAAGGCCATACCCCTGCTTATCATGGTGAAGATTTAGCTAAAATTTTATATGCCGGTGTTACTACTGATCATACTCAACAAACTGGAGATTTAGTCAATGAAAAGATAAGAAACGGGATGTTTGTTGAAGTTCAATTAAAATCCATGCATCCAGATGTCATCAATACTATTATTGATAATAAATATTTTGAACATGTAGCCTTAGTTACTGATGATTCAATGCCTGATACTTTGTTAAAAGGTCACTTAAATTTATTAGTTAAAAAAGCAATCAATATGGGGATGAAGCTAGAAGACGCCATTTATATTTCTACCTATACTCCTGCAAGACATATGGGATTATGGGATCGTGGTGCAATTGCACCAGGAAGAGTTGCTGATTTCTCCATTCTGGATAATTTAGAAGAACTCTCAATAGCTGATGTCTATAAAAATGGAATATCCGCAAAAGAGATTATCAAAAATACTTCTCAAGATGATTTTTCACCTAATAGTCTAACTACTAGTGTGAAAGCTCCTAAATTAACTAAACAAGACCTATTACTTAAAACAAATCTTGTTGATAATGGCTCAGTTACAGCAAATGTCATTCAAATAAATCCTGTCGGTACTTTTACAAATCATATTCAAAAAAGGCTAGCTGTACATAATCATATCGTTGATTGGCAAAGTGCAAATTTAGCTTTAATTATTGTCCAAGAAAGATATGGTTTAAATGATGGTAAATTTAGCTTAGGCCTAGTTGATCGTGGCATTATTGGTGATGGTGCTGTAGGGGCAACCTGGGCTCACGATCACCATAATTTGATGGTAATGGGAACAAATCTAGATGGCATGATTGACATTCAACATCAATTAATTAATCAGCAAGGTGGTTATATAGTCGCCAGAGGTGAAAAGATTGCAGCTAATGCTCCTCTTCCAATTGGTGGAGTTGTAAGCAATCAACCAATGAAGATTTTAGGAGAACAAATTGGTAATATACGTAAAAATCTCGTAGAATTGGGCTATAAAAATACAAACGAAATTATGTCTTTCTCTACTTTGTCTTTACTCGTTTCTCCTAGTCTAAAAATCTCTGATAAAGGTCTTTTTGAAGTTAAATCACAAAAGAAAGTGCCTTTATTTGAGAAATAATTTTCTTATGAATTAACATATTTTCTATTTCGCCGATTGTAAAATCAAATTGAACACTTTAGAAAAATAAAAAGTCCATTTGGACCTGTTTGATAAAATGTAATTACCACAAAACATTCAGAAACGAGGTCACAAATGGACTCTTTACATTCTATCAT
>JAHLFT010000074.1 GCA_018883635.1 Candidatus Lactobacillus pullistercoris | reverse complement strand
AAATTATCACTAAATCTTTAAAACTAACTTGTCTTAGGGTGGCTAAAGCGCTTAAGCTTAAGGCAGTTCAATCAGATCAGACTCTTTTCTTTTTGATACTACAACTTGAGTCTAGTCCGATTGGACTTTTTATTAACTAAAACGATTTAATTAGCATCACGCGTATTGCAGATATATTTTCAAATATTGCAAAGCGCACATTAATTTGCTAGTTACAAATTTATATACTTTTATTATACAAAATCACCGTAAAAGGCTGATATAAAGGGATTCTTGTAAAAATAAGAAATGCTACATTTATGTTACAAAATTTACAAAAATGTTATTTCGAGTAATATTTTCTTAATATCCGAGTGACCTTTTGGTAATCATTCTGCAATTTTTACCCTGTAGTATATAGGCTGTCCAATGAAGACAGACGAAATATTTCAACATTATTAAGGACTTTTTATTTTAAGGAGAGAATTTTTTTGAAACTTAAATCTATCTTTGGAAAATCAATTGCAGTAGCAGCTTTATCTGTTGTAGGTATTACTGCCATTAACACTAATAAAAATAATGATGCACAAGCTGCAATCGTAAAAAATGACGCAGCTGTTTACACAGTTCACAAGTCAACAACTGTTTACAACGACTACAAAAATGGTAAGGCTACTGGTCAAGTTTTAGCAGCAAACACTGATTGGAAAGTTATTAAGACTGCTTATGATGTTAAAGGTGACAAGTGGTACGACCTTGGTAAAAACCAATGGGTAAAGGTTGAAAAGGCTGTTAAGACTCAAGCTCAACCTGCTGCTCAAAAACAAGTATCAACTTCAACTAGTGCAGCTCCTGCACAAAATTCTGTAGCTCCTAAGAGCACTACTTCAGCTTCTTCATACATTTCAAGTGCAACTGGCTCAGAAGCAAGTGCTAAGGCATGGATTGCTGGACGTGAATCAGGTGGTTCATACTCTGCAAGAAATGGTCAATATGTAGGTAAATACCAACTTTCATCATCATACCTTGGTGGTGACTACTCAGCAGCTAACCAAGAACGTGTAGCTGATAATTATGTAAAGAGTCGCTACGGTTCATGGACTGCAGCTAAGAGCTTCTGGCAAGCAAACGGCTGGTACTAATTTTAATGATTTGATTAAAGGTCTAGGACTTTCTCCTAGGCTTTTTTTATTAGTAGTTTGCATCTTATTCATGATAAAATAATAAAAATAATTATATGAAAGTTGGTAACAATGAAATTTAAAAAATTAGTCACCATTTTTGCATTATCAAGTTCATTAATTTTGAGCGGTGTTATTGTCATCAACAATAGTAATTCTCAAACCGTTCAAGCAGCTAAAAAACATAAGAAGACCAAATATGTTTCTTCTAAAATTAAATTGCCTGCTGGCTATACTCGTAAAGAATTATTAAAAGCATATCGCGGTAAAGCAAATGCTAAATTTATTAAGGCCTCGATGAAGGGGATGCAAGATAATAATTTTAGTCGCACTTCTGCAGCCGAAAAAGTTAAAGATAATAAGCGAAAAGTTAATCCTGCAAAATTAACTGCTAGTCAAAGAAAAGAATTGGCAAAATATGCCTTAAAATTAATCAATGGTCCGCGCAAACAATTAAAGTTAAAACCATGGGTTTACAGTAAAGGAACAGAAAAATTAGCAATTGATATTGCTAGCGAATATCAAAAAAATGGCCGCAGTATTCGTGACGGTCAGCATTATGTTCCAGGAATTATCAAAGCTTGCAAAAAGAATGGTCTTAATTTAGACGATAATTATGTTGAAGATATGGCTGGTTTTAATTCTAAATATAAGACTTTTACAATTACTAAGATGAAAAAGAATATTTACTTTGGCATTAAGCAAATGATCTTCGGTTATGCTGGTAGTGGTGAAAGTGGTCGCCATAAAAAGAGTAATTATCGCGAATGGCAACATGCGGGTGATCTTTTTAATACTCAAGGTTCAAAGCATGACGGTGATCATAATTACTTTGGCTTTAGTATTTCAAAGACTGGTCGTGTTTATTCAATGCACTTCATCAGTGTGCCAACTTATGCGGTTAAGAATCCGCAATATAACCAAGGTTTTAAACCTTAAGATAAAAAATAGAAAAAGTACACTTAGCGGTGTACTTTTTTGATATGATGAAGAAAAGAATTTTTGGAGGATATTGATGACTAAAACAATTTATTTGGTTCGCCATGGTCAAACTTATTTTAATTACTATCATAAAGTTCAAGGTAGATGTGATTCACCGTTAAATGAACGCGGAATTCGTCAAGTTGAAGCAGCTCGTGACTATTTTAAGAAAAATAAGATTCATTTTGATCAAGCATTTTCTTCAACTCAAGAAAGAGCTTGTGATACCTTAGAGATTATCACCGATCATCAAATGAAATATGAGCGCTTGAAGAATCTGAGAGAAAAAAGCTACGGTATTTTTGAGGGGCGAGACGAATTCTTATTGCCATGGAACTATGGTAATGATCATGTAGATCCAACGATGGAACCCAATGAAGAAGTTGTTGCCAGAATGAATCGGGCTATTTTAGCAATTCTTGATAAATTAGCAGATGGACAAACTGCATTAGTTGCAGGTCATGGCGATATTTTGGCTCGTTATGTTCGTGAAAAAACTGAAAAGGAAGATTTTGCTGGTTTTAAGAATGCTTCAATTGTTAAGCTTGAATTTGAAGATAAGAAACCACATTTCGTTTCTTATGTTTGGCCAGCAGAGAATTTAGAATAACTTGAAAATAGAAATACGAATCTAGGTAAATCTGTTGCTACCCAGATTCGTATTTTTTTCACTTGCTCACTTATTTTTTTAGAACAAACTTAGTCAATGCGTGCTTGACACCATCTTCATCATTAGATGGTGAACGTAAAGGTCGTGAAGAAACGGCAAGAATCAATTTACAAAATTGATTAAAAATTATCGTGAATTTGGTCTTTCAGAAGACGCAATTCTCGAAAAGGTTTTAGAAGACTACACTCAATTCTTAACCCCTGAAGAAATTCGTGAATACATGAGGAAGTAAAATCAACGCCTTAGTTAGCAAAAAAAGCGACTAAGGCGTTTTTGTTTGTGAATTAAGTTTAACGAAATTGAGTATTTTAGCGTATGCTATAACTAATAAATAAAAAGAGGGGAAGCAATATGGCATTACCAAGTCAAATTGAAGTTAGAGGGGCCAAAGTCCATAACTTAAAAAATATTGATGTTAATATTCCATTACACAAATTTGTCGCGATTTCTGGATTGTCTGGTTCGGGAAAATCATCCCTAGCTATGGGTATTCTTTATGAAGAAGGCTCTCGGCGCTATCTTGACGCCCTTTCAACTTACATGAGAAGACGAATTAAGCAAGGCGCGCAAGCCGATGTTACTTCCGTTAAACACATTCCATCGGCTTTGGCTTTGCGTCAGCGTCCTAGTGTTCCTAATGAACGCGCAACGGTCGGAACAACAACTGAGACTTTTAACGTTCTTCGGCTAATCTTTTCCCGGTTAGGTTCGCCTGTCTGTCCGAATGGTCACCGCGTAGCGCCAAGCTTGGCTATCGCGGAGGCAATGTCAAAATCTGGTGAAGAGATGGGCCGGATTACTTGTACCACTTGCGGGGTAAAATTTTATGTTCCTAGTGCTGAAGAATTTGCTTTTAATTCTGATGGCGCTTGTAGCGAATGTGGTGGGACTGGTAAAGTCCGCCAACTTGATGAGAATAAATTAATTGCTGACGAAAATCTTTCCATTGAAGATGGCGCAGTGGCTTCTTGGTCACTTCCAGGTCGAAATTTTATGCCTAGTGTAGCTCAACATGCCGGCGTTAGAATTGATATTCCGTTTAAAGATTTAACTGCGAAGGAAAAAGACTTCGTTTTAAATGGTCCGGAAAAGAAATATAAGATGGATTTTCTCTCTGGAACGGGCCGCGTTTTTCATGACTTTAACGCCTTGTATGAGAATGCTCACCAGGCAGTGCTTCGTTCAGCCAAAAGCAGTAAGAGTGAACGCGCTCAAAAGCGGATCGCCGAATTCTTCACTTATTCAACTTGTCCAGTTTGTCATGGGACGCGTCTTCGCCCAGAACTACTTAAACAACTAGTTAATGGTAAAAATATAGATCAAGTACAACATATGCAATTAGGTGATTTACCAGCTTGGAGTAAAGAAGTTTTGGCAAACCTTCCTCAAGAAATGCATAAGATGGCAACTTCATTAATCAATGAAGTTATTAATAATTTACAACCGCTTCTGGATTTGGGACTAGATTATTTAACCATGGCCCGAGCAGGAAATACTTTATCCACAGGTGAGTTGCAGCGAATCCAACTTGCTCGCACATTGCGAACCGAGACGACCGGTGTACTTTATGTTTTAGATGAACCATCAATTGGCCTTCATCCAGCTAATGTTGATGGATTGATCAAAGTTCTAAAGAAATTAGTTGCTCAAGGCAATTCTCTAGTTGTTGTTGATCACAATGTAGATATTATTAAGGCAGCTGATGAAATTATTGAAATTGGTCCAGGCTCTGGTGAGCAGGGTGGACAAATTTTAGACCAAGGTTCACCTAAAGAGATTGCCGCTGATGCTCAATCATTAATTGCACCATATCTAAACGAAACTGCAGCTTTAATGGCGCGGAAAGTAGCCGATACGATTAATTCACAGAAAATTAATTTTGAAGTGGATAATTATTTTAATTTGAGAGATGTTAAAGCAAAAATCCCTGTTAATCAAATCACTGCAGTTACTGGCTTTTCGGGAGCGGGTAAAACTAGCTTGATTTTAGATTCATTGGTACCAGCAATTAAAGCGAAAAGTAATGGTGAGAAATTGCCAGGCCAAGTAAAAGAGTTTGCTTCACCTGTGCATAATGTAGTCAGTGTTGATGCATCACCAATTGGTAAAACTACACGGTCAACTGTTGCCACCTATACATCGATAATGGACAATTTGCGCAAGCTTTTTGCTCGGCAATCTTTAGCCAAAGAAAAACATTATACGCCAAGTTACTTTTCCTATAATAATAAAGAAGGAGCTTGTCCAACTTGTGGTGGAACTGGTATCGTTACCCTCGATATCCAATTTTTACCAGATATGCAGCAGACTTGTCCAACGTGTCACGGAGAGCGTTACAATCCCGAAATTAAGCAGGTGAAGTGGCATGATATGTCGATTGTAGATATTCTGAATTTAGATATTAATGAAGCTCTGCCGATTTTTAAAAAGACGCCAAAGATTGAACGTGAGCTTGAACTTTTGAAGGAAGTTGGCTTAGATTATCTCCACTTAGGTGAAAGTACGCCGACTCTTTCTGGTGGTGAGGCGCAGCGATTAAAGTTAGTGACACATCTGAGCCACAAGCAAGATGATACTTTATTTGTCTTTGACGAACCGACAATCGGCTTGCATCCGTTAGACGTTAAAGTGTTAATAACTGTAATGCAAAAACTTTTGGATCAAGGAGCCACGATAATTACGATTACGCACGACCTGAATTTAATTGTGAATAGTGACTATATGATCGACTTGGGTCCTCGTGGTGGAAAAAACGGTGGACAAATTGTCGCTGAAGGGATGCCGAGTCAGTTAGTTAAGAAGCCGTCAAGTTTAACAACCAAATATTTAGCTGAATATTGGCATTAGTAAAATAAAATTTCAAAAATAAGCAAAAATATTCTTCAGTTTTGTCAAAGAACATTAGAATAGAAACTGAAGAATATTTTTTATTAATAGAAGGTAATTTCAAATGGATAATGAACCAATTTTTAAGATTACAAAAGTACACATCAAGAAAGAAGATCGCGCTGGTTTTCGCAAAGAACAAGAAGCAGAACTTGAAAATTCTATTCCAGCAGAAGATGGCACTTTATTATTTGCAAGTGGTCACGAAGATGCAGAAGGCTTAGAAAATTATGTTGTTGAACTTTATCGTAATTCTAAAGCTTATGAAGCTCACAGTATGGCTAATTATTTTGATCATTATGATAAAACAATTAGTCAAATGGCAACAAAGAAAAAGGTTTATGATTTAAAGCCAGAATGGATTACAACTAAGCCAAAAGAATCATTAGATGCCTATGCAAATAATTTTGTCATTCGCATTGCCAAAGTTGAAGTTGAAGATAGGAAGCATGATCAATTTGCTGCCACTGTTAAGAAAGAAATGCGTCGTAGTATTGCACAAGAACCTGGTGTCCAAATTTTAATGGCAGGTACTAATAAAGAAAATGAAAACGAATGGTTCTTCTTTGAAGTTTATGTTAATGATGAAGCATATGATAAACATGTGAAGAGTAAGTGGTTTGTTGATTATATTAAAGACAGTAAAGATATCGTTAAGGACAAGAAGATTAATGAACTAGTCCGCGATGTGATGGCTGTTCAAGGACCAATTGTTATGGACTAAGCAAAAAGTTCAAGAAAAAATAAAATTTTTCTTGACGCCTATTCATAATTACCCTATACTAATATCTGTTGAGTGATTAAGTTCATTCTTCTAGAACTAATTCAAGTAAAAGGTTCGAAGGATGGGTTATAGCCAAGTGGTAAGGCAATGGTTTTTGGTACCATCATGCGCTGGTTCGAATCCAGCTAACCCAATTAGGGTCAATAGAAGTCAGGTTTTTCACCTGACTTTTTTGTTATATTCAAAAATATCTGTCTATTTAGGTTGAAATATGTGGGAATACACAATAAAATAGTTGAGTAATTCATATTTTATTTAACAAGGGGAAGACCACATATATGAAGAAAATTAAATTAGTTAGTGCTGCAGCTGCAGCATTATTAGCGGTAAGTCCATTAATTTCAAGTACAGTAAGTGCCGCAGATATCTCAGTTAATGTTACTAATGGTGCAACTGCTCCAGCAACTACCAGTAATCAAGAATTGAAGCTCGATTTAAATGTTAATAATATTAGCAGCATTCAAAATAATAGCCCAGCTTCTTCTCTTAATGTAAATTTATCATCTAATTTTGGTAATCCAAGAGTTGATAAAGTAGTTGTATATCGTGCTTCAGACATTAAGAATGGTCAATTAAATAAGGATGCTAAAGCTGTTTCAACAATTGAAGCTGGTAAAACCTATGTAGCTGTTGCTAAAGGTGTTACCTTAAGTGGTTTAACCAGCAATGGCAAATATACATTTAATAATAAAGAAGTAACTGCTGATACATACGGCAATATTACTACAGGATACACAGTAATAAGTAAGGAATTTACTACTCCTGATACTAGTTTGATTGGTACGCCATACTTTGTTGAAAACAATAATGTTGTTACAAGTGGTAACGTTAACTTAACTAAGGGTCAAAATTCAGTTGATGGTTTAGTTAGTGCAATTTCAAATAAATATTCAGTAAGAATTTCAGGAACAGCTAAGGCAAGTTGGGCAAACTTGAAAAAGGATGTTGAAAATTCACTTAGTGCAGCCAACATTTCTGTAAATTCAAAAGGTGAATTTAGTGCTCCAGCTAATACTTTTGAAGTAACAGTTACCGCTGCAGCAACTAATACTAAGACTGCAAGCATGAGAATTGCAGTTAATGCATATCAAGGTAGCGTTAACTATTCAGGTAACCCAGTAATTACTTACAATGGTCAAAAGTATGATCATAGCCAAAAGATTACTTTGGCAAGCAACGCAAGTTTTAACTACATGACTCCTAACACTAGTATAGATGTTAATGCAATTCAAAACGCTTTTTCTGCAGTAGTTTCAGATAGTGAATCAAGCAATTTACCAGTTTTTGTTGATACTTCAAAAGTTAATACTGCCGTTGTTGGTAAATATCCAGTAACTGTAACAGCTACAAATGCTAACCAAAAGACAACTACACTTACTTTTGATTTAGTTGTTGGCAGTAAAGATGCAGCTTACAAGACTCTTAAAGAAGATGCTACTGTTTACAACATTAACGGTAACAGTGTAATTTCTACAAATATGACTCTTCAAAAGAATTTATCAATTGCAACCTTTGGTACTTTAACTGTAAATGGTGTTTCATATACTGAAATTAACAGAAAGAATTCTAACCAATTCATTGAAACTAAGTCTCTTGAGGCAGCTTCAGAACCTAACAAAGACAAAGTTAAGGTTGTAAAGAAGACTGTTATGCATAATGCAGCAGCTTACACTAAGAACGGCAAGAGAACTAAGAAAGCTTACAAGAAGTTCAAATCTGTTAAGGTTGAAGCTACCAAGGTAACCATCAAGAATCGCCAATATTACAAGATTGATGGCAAAAATGAATATTTATTAGTTGATAATATTGACGGTACTTTGCGTACTCTAAAGCATAATGCATACATTTATAAGACAAGTACTCGTAGAGCTAATAGACGTGTGCTTAAGAAGGGGAGCAAAGTTCGTACTTTTGGTGGTTCATACAGATTTAGAAACCATAAGACATACTACAGAATTGCTAAGAGCAAGCAATTTGTTAGAGTAGTTAACTTTTACAAGTAATCGATAAAAACTAATTTTTAATAATTTTATTTTTTTACTTGCAATTTCAGCACGTTTTAGTTATTATAATAAACGTGCTGTTACGGAGGAGTAGCGAAGTGGCTAAACGCGGCGGTCTGTAAAACCGCTCTCTCTGAGTTCGGCGGTTCGAATCCACCCTCCTCCATTGCTGAATTATTTCAGCTGGTACATTGAACAACAAGTAAAAGTTCAATTGAATGGGTTATAGCCAAGTGGTAAGGCAATGGTTTTTGGTACCATCATGCGCTGGTTCGAATCCAGCTAACCCAATTGTTCTATACGAACACCCAACCCGAAAGAGAAGCAAGTTCTGATGAGCTTGTTTCTCTTTTTGTATAGTATTAGATTTAAAAGTTACTTTTTTGATAGAGAGGGTTATAAATGGCAAGAATAGTTAAAGTTGGAGCTGGTGGAGGAGAAATTGACTGGCATGAAGCGCTGAAAGATTTGCGAGCTGATGATGTTCTTTTCCTTGCACCAGGTTTTTATGAATTGCCACAAGGGATTACTTTAACAGATATTACAATAAAAGGGACCGGTTCTAGTCCGGATGATACGACTATTTTAGGTTATGTATCTATTTCAGAAGATAGTCGTTATGTTACTCTAGAAAATTTATGTATTAATACAAATACTGATCATAACAGTCTTTTTGTGCCGGTTGAGGCAAACAGTTACCTAACTTTACGTAATTGTGTAATTAAAGGTGTTGGTACTGATACAGCCGCTTTAGCCGCTAACGGAAAAGTTACCTTGGAACTTTATTCAACTAAGATTGAAAATGGTTCTGTTTCAATGTTTGCGAATGCAGATTTTCGCATAGAAATGAATGATTCACTGATTGATTATCCTTCAAATGAGTATTGTGCCTTAGCACTCGAAGGAAAAGGAACAGCGATTATTAATAATTCTCGCGTTAAAGGCTCAATTAATACTTTTCTTAAAACAAATTGCGAGCTGGATATTAATAATTCTCGGGTAGACTATATTCTTTTACATGGTCAAACTTGGATGAATATGTTAAACAGTCAAATTTTGTCTAAAGATGATTCCTGTCTTTATATCAGTGATGACTGTTGGTGCAATATTGTTAATTCGACCTTTGCTGGCGGCGTATATATCGATAAGAATACCCACGTTATTATGCAAAATGGCACTTTGAATCGAATGATTGTGGTCGATAATGCCAAAATTACGATGACTGGTTCAAGAGTATTAGCACATGCCGATTTCCAAGATCAAGTTAAAGCAGATGCTACCAGAGTTAGTTTCTGTGGTGACGGAACCTATGAATATTTTTTAGCCTTAAGTGGACATGCAAAACTACATGGACGTGATTTGATTTTAAATGCTAATAATTCTGAACTAGCTGTTCAAGATGACGCCCAATTTAACACTAATGTACTAGCAAGTGACCGGCCTAATATGGAAATTGAATGTAACAAAAAGCCAAATGTTAGGATTTATGGACTACATTGGACCGCTAAGCGAAAATAAGTAAACCCAAACTTTTATTGTTTACAAATGCAATATAGACCAATTTAGCTTATAATGGTTATGAGTTTGGAGGTGTGGGCAATGGAAGAGCCAATGTACATTAAAATACATAATCAAATTAAACGTGATATTGAAAAGCACGTTTATAAAGTGGGAGATAGAATTCCAGCCGAACGTCAATTAGCTGTTAAATTCGGAGTTTCAAGAATGACTCTAAGACAAGCTATTAAGACTTTGGAAGATGAAGGTATTCTAGAAAGACGCCTGGGTAGTGGTACATATGTTGCCAGTCAAAAAGTTCAAGAAAAAATGTCAGGAATTATGTCTTTTACCGAGATTACGCAAGCTAATGGACAAGTTCCTTCAAGTAAGTTAATTTCTTATCAAGTTGGGCAACCTTCATTATCCGAAAAAGAGCGTTTAAAATTAAAAGCTAATAGCGATGTTTTAAGAATGGAAAGAATCAGATATGCGGATGATGTTCCAATCTGCCATGAGGTAGTAACTATTCCGTATTATTTGGTTAAAAATGATTCGAAAGAAAATATTTCGACTCACCTTTATGAAACATTGGCTAAAAATAATTATCAAATTGGTCGAGTTACGGAACACATTTCGGCAGCTATTGCTAATGAAAATGATGCACGTTTGCTTAAAGCTAAAAAAGGTGAAGCTTTAATTACCCGGCGGCAGGTAACGGAATTATCGGATGGACAACCTTTCGAATATACACGTGCTCGTTATGTTGCTGAGCGGTTTGAATTTACTTTTTCTAAATAATAAAGGAAAAATGAGTGAGAGAAAACAGTTAATGTTTGGCTTTCACTCACTTTTTTATTTTAGATCTTCTTTAATTTTACTGGTTGAAATGCCAGGAGTTCGCGGTAAATAAACGACATCACAATATTGCTTCAAAAAATCGAATTTGCCTTCCCAATCGCTCCCCATTACAAAAGTGTCAATATCATATTTTTTAATATCACTAACTTTTTGTTCCCAATCTTTTTCAGGAATTACTTGATCAACGTAACGGATTGCTTCAAGAATATACTTTCTTTCAGGATAGGTATTATATGCTTCTTTATGTTTTTTAAATTCGTTAAATTCATCTGTGGAAAGTCCTACGATTAAATAATCACCGAGTTCTTTTGCTCTTTTTAATAAGCGCACATGTCCGTAATGCAATAAATCAAAGGTTCCATAAGTAATAACTTTTTTCATTAGTTTGGCTCCTACCGTAATAAACTAATTTATCATAGCATATTTGAAGAAAAGGTAAAACAGTCTCCCGTTTTTTGTGGCTTTTGTTAAAATAAAAGAAAAGGAACGTAAGCATGAGGTATTTACCATGAAAAAAGTAAATGTTTTAGGTGTTAATTTCGATAATAAAACTTTTAACCAATTTCAAAATGAATTTATTGGCCGACTAAACAATCATGAATCGACTTTTATTGTTACAGCCAATCCGGAAATAGTTATGGCAGCCAATGAAAATCCAGAATTTATGAAAATTTTGCAAACTGATGCGGACTACATTACTGCTGATGGAATAGGAATTGTAAAAGCAGCTAAACTTTTGAAAACTCCGCTTCCTGAAAGGGTTACAGGCTATGATTTATTTTTATGGTTAATGAAACTCGCTAATGAACGTGGTCTCAGAGTTTATTTGATAGGTGCTAAACCTAAAGTTATTCATAGCGTTCAAGCAAAAATTGCTAAAAATTATGCCAATATTAATTTGGTTGGAGCTGAAGATGGCTATTTCAAAGAAGATCTCGATCTTGTTGCGCGCCGAATTCAACGAACACAACCAGATTTAGTTTTTGCTGCATTAGGATTCCCAAAACAGGAAAAATTACTTTCTATTTTAAGAAAAAATGCGACTCCCGCATTAATGATGGGAATTGGTGGTAGTTTAGATGTTTTTAGTGGACAAGTTAAACGTGCACCAGAAGTTTTTCAAAAGGCTCACTTAGAGTGGTTCTATCGTTTAGTTACAAATCCTACACGCTTTAAAAGAATGCTTGTGTTGCCGCGGTTTGTCATGAAGGTTCATAAAAATAAGAGAGGAAATAAGTAGTTAATGAAGGTTTTGCATGTGAACGCCGGCTTAGAAAATGGTGGCGGTTTAACTCACATTATTAATTTATTAAAAGAAGCAAAGCTTGAAGATTTAGATTTTGAGTTATTGACTTTGGCAGAGGGGCCTGTTGCTCAAGCTGCTAGAAAGCAAAGAATTTATACCCATGTTTTGGGGACCAATAGTCGCTACGATCTTGCTTCACTTAACCGGTTAAAAGATTTTATTAATCAAGGTCACTATGACATTGTCCACACTCATGGTGCAAGAGCAAATCTATATCTTGCGTTAATTCACAAAAAGATCAGTGCTAAATGGTGCATTACTGTGCATTCCGATCCTTATTTAGATTTTGCCGGTCGCGGGTTAATCGGTAAAATTTTTACCCACTTAAATATTTTGGCTTTGAGAAAAGCAGACTGTATTTTTGCAGTAACTAAAAGATTTGCCTCTTTAATTGAAAAAAAGGCTAAGGTAAATCCCGCAAAGGTACATGTCATTTATAATGGAATCTTTTTTCATGGTGATAGTGCCCTTCCTGCTAAATACGATGATCAATTATACTTCAACATCATTAACGTGGCTCGAACGGAAAAGGTTAAGGGACAAGAATTGTTGCTTAAGGCAATTAAGAAGTTAGATGATTCTCATATTCGTTTACATATTGCGGGCGATGGCTCACAATTAGAGAATTTGAAGGAATTAACACGTAAATTGGACCTGGCGCCTCAAGTTACATTTCATGGCTTCATGACGCAAAAACAACTTAAAAACTTGTATCGCCGCATGAATCTCGCAGTTTTGACCTCATATTCAGAAAGTTTTCCGTTAGTTTTACTCGAAGCTAGTGATAATCAAATCCCAATTTTATCAACGGATATTGGCGATATTCACATGATGATCCCAGATCAAGATCATGGTTTTATTGCAAAAGTTGGAAATGTTTATTCAATTGCAACAGAACTTGAAAAAGCTGTTAACACTCCGAGCGTTAAATTAAAACGGATGGCTTTGATGGAAAAAAAGTATGTTTCTAGCCATTTCTCTGTTAAAAATCAACTTGCCGCAATAAAAGCTGTTTATCAAAAACTGGTTTAGGCAGATGGATTGATTGCTTGACTTTTGATGGTTATAATTAGGTCAAATTATTATGAATTACTTTGAGAGGAAAAAATGTTATATAAAGAAATCGATAAAGATGATTCGTTAGCGCTACATACTGATCTTTATGAAATAAATATGATGTATACATACTTCAAAAAAGGAATTGCTGACCGCAATGCTGTTTTTGAAGCTTTTTATCGTACTGAACCATTTGGCAATGGTTATGCAATTTATGCTGGACTGGAACATATTATTCAATATTTGCAAAATTTAAAGTTTGAAGAAAGCGATTTGCAATATTTGAAAGAAACGCAAGGTTACGAAGAAGATTTTATTGATTATTTACGTAATTTAAAGTTGAAATTAACGATTAGATCAATGAAGGAAGGGGAATTGGTCTTTGCTAATGAACCAATTTTGCAAGTTGAAGGTCCACTTGCTCAATGTCAATTAGTAGAAACGATGATTTTAAACATTATCAATTTCCAAACTTTGCTTGTTACCAAAGCAGCAAGAATTAAGCTGGCTGTAAAAGATGACGGTTTAATGGAATTTGGCACTCGTCGTGCTCAAGAAGCTGATGCTGCTATCTGGGGTGCAAGAGCTGCATATATTGGAGGCTTTGACTCAACTAGTAATGTTCGTGCCGGAAAGTTGTTTGGAATTCCAATTTCTGGAACTCATGCTCATGCTTTAGTTGAAGCTTTTGGCAGTGAATATGATGCTTTCAAAGCTTATGCTGAAACTCATAAAAACTGTGTTTTCTTAGTTGATACCTATGACACGGTTAGAAGTGGTGTTCCTAATGCAATTAAAGTTGCCAAAGAAATGGGCGATAAAATTAATTTCTTGGGAGTAAGAATTGATTCAGGGGATATGGCCTATATTTCAAAACAAGTTCGTAAAGAATTAGATGATGCAGGTTTTCCTGATGCTAAAATTTTTGCTTCAAATGACTTGGATGAATACACTATTACTAACTTGAAGATGCAAGGCGCCAAAATTGATGTCTGGGGAATTGGGACAAAATATATTACAGCTTATGATCAACCAGCTCTTGGTGCTGTTTATAAATTGGTTGCAATTGAAGATGAAGTTCATGCCTTACGTGATACACTAAAAATTTCTTCTAATGCAATTAAGGTTTCAACTCCAGGTAAAAAACAAGTTTGGCGGATTAGCGCTAATACGGCTAAGAAAAATGAGGGTGACTGGGTATCACGTTCTAACGAAGATCCACGTAAATTCGATGCTTTATTTATGTTCCATCCACAATATACTTACATTAATAAAGTAGTTACAGACTATACCGCTATTCCACTATTGCATGATATCTTTAAGGATGGAAAACTTGTTTATAAACAACCTGAATTGAAGGAAATCAAAAAATTTGTTGCTGATAATCTTGATGGCTTATGGGATGAATATAAGCGTAGCTTGAACCCACAGGAATATCCAGTTGATTTATCACAAAACTTATATGAAAGTAAAATGAACTTGATTCAAGATATTCGCCGTAAAATTAGAGAAAGAAGCATTGGTCGATGAGAGAATTACAAAAAAAGATTATTGCGTATGAACACGTTTTGCCAGAAATTGATCCCAAAAAAGAAATTAGACGGTCAATTGACTTCTTAAAGGATTATTTAAAGGCAAATCCTTTACTTAAGACTTACGTTTTAGGAATTTCTGGTGGTCAGGATTCAACTTTAACTGGAAAGCTTTGCCAAATGGCCATGGAAGAAATGCGTCAAGAAACTGGTGATAATGAATACCAGTTTATTGCTGTTCGTTTACCTTATGGTGTGCAAAATGATGCTGATGATGCCGCTGATGCAGTAGCTTTCCAACATCCAGATCAAGACTTAATTGTTAATATTAAAGAGCCTGTTGATGCCATGGTTAAAGTAGTTGAAGCTAGTGGACAAAAGATTACCGACTTTAATAAGGGTAATATTAAGGCCCGTCAAAGAATGGTTGTTCAATATGCGATTGCGGGAGCTAATAAAGGTGCAGTTGTCGGAACTGATCATGCTGCTGAAAACTTTAGTGGCTTTTACACCAAATATGGTGATGGCGCAGCTGATTTAACTCCGCTCTTCCGTCTAGATAAGCGTCAAGGCAAGATGCTTTTGAAGGAATTAAATTGTCCAGCTCATCTTTATGAAAAGGCACCAACTGCTGATTTGGAAGAAAATCAACCAGATTTACCTGATGAAGTAGCACTTGGTGTCACTTACAAAGAGATTGATGATTATCTTGAAGGTAAAGAAGTTAGTGATCAGGCAGCTAACCAGATTGAAAAATTGTGGAAAAAGAGTGAACATAAGCGTCATTTGCCAGTCACTATTTTCGATGATTTTTATAAAAAATAATTATTCATGTTAACTTGTTAAATCCTGAAATTTTACTTATAATTAGTTTAACCATAAGGGAGTAACGGCAAGTAATTTGTGATAAGCCCAACACCCGAAGAAAATCTTCTGGACTTATCTTAATTTGTGAGACTTATGTGCGGGATGCATGTAAGTCTCTTTTTTGTTATTGAGGAGGAACTTAATTGGCTGATAAATATTACACTGAGACAATTCCCGATGTTGAAAAAAATTTAAAAACCTCGCTTGCTGATGGTTTGACTAATCAACAGGCAGAAAAACGTTTAAAGCAGTATGGGAGTAATGCTTTATGTGCAAAGCAAAAGAAAAGCATGTTCATGCGTTTCCTTGATCAATTCAAGGACTTTATGATCATTGTTTTGATTATCGCAGCAATTCTTTCAGGTGTTGTTGCCAAGGAATGGACAGATGCAGCAATTATTATGATTGTTGTCATCTTAAATGCTATTCTAGGAGTTTTTCAAGAAGCACGATCTGAAGCTGCGATTGAAGCCTTAAAAGAGATGGCAACGCCGAGTGCACATGCAAAGCGTGATGGTGTTATTGTCCAAATCCCAAGTACGGAACTTGTACCAGGCGATATTGTTCTACTTGAAGCTGGAGACGTGGTACCAGCAGATTTACGTTTAACGCAGACGCAAAGTTTAAAAATTGAGGAATCTGCACTTACTGGTGAATCTGTTCCAGTTGAAAAAAGTGATGAAACACTTCATGATGCTGATGTTGCTTTAGCTGATAGAGTCAATATGGCATATTCCAACACGAATGTTACTTATGGACGCGGTGAAGGTGTTATCACAGCAACTGGTATGCAAACTGAAGTTGGTAAGATTGCGGCAATGCTGAATAATGCAGATGAAACTGATACGCCGTTAAAGGAGAACTTAAATGAGCTTGGTAAGACCTTAACTATTATGATTTTGGCAATCTGTGTGATTGTCTTTATCGTTGGGATGTTTACTAAGCAAGGAACTGAACCGACTGATAAGTTAGTAGTTGATATGTTTCTTGTTGCCGTTTCTCTTGCGGTTGCTGCCATTCCTGAAGGTTTACCTGCTATTGTAACGATTATTTTAGCTTTGGGTACGCAAACAATGGCTAAACATAAGGCAATTGTTCGAAAATTGCCTGCAGTTGAAACCTTAGGTGCCACTGATGTGATCTGTTCTGATAAAACAGGTACACTTACGCAAAATAAAATGACGGTTGAGAAAGTCTTTTATCAAGGACAATTACACGACAGTGCTGCTGCAATTAATGAGAACAATCCAGCGCTACTTTCAATGGTACTTGTAAATGATACCAAAATTGAAAACGGTGGAAATTTGTTAGGTGATCCAACCGAAACAGCTTTAATTCAATTTGCGTTTGATAAACAAATTGATGTTGATCAATTACTAAAAAAATATCAACGTGTTCAAGAAGTTCCTTTTGATTCAGAACGGAAGTTAATGAGCACTGTTAATAAAAATGGTGATCAATACTTTGTAGCAGTCAAAGGTGCACCGGATGAATTGATGAAGCGGGTAACTTCAATTTCAGTCAACGGTAAAGTTACCGCAATTACTGATGAGCAGAAACAAGAAATCCTTAAGACCAATCAAGAAATGGCGCAAAAAGCATTGCGTGTCTTAGGTTTGGCCTATAAGAATATAAATGAACTTTATTCAGATCCAAGTACTGATAATGTTGAACAAAATCTAATTTTTGCTGGTTTAGTAGGAATGATCGATCCGGAACGTCCAGAAGCTAAAGCCGCGGTAGCTGAAGCTCATAGTGCCGGAATTAGGACCGTGATGATTACTGGGGATCATCAAGTAACCGCTCAAGCTATTGCTGAAAGATTAGGCATATTAGAATCAGGTCAAGATAAGCAAGTATTGACAGGAGCAGAGCTTGATGAATTAAGTGACGATTATTTTACTAAGCATGTAGCTGATTATAATGTTTATGCGAGAGTTTCTCCAGAACATAAGGTTAGAATTGTCAAAGCATGGCAGGAAAATGGCAAAATCGTTGCTATGACCGGGGATGGTGTTAATGATGCGCCAAGTTTAAAGCAGGCTGATATCGGTATCGGAATGGGCATTACTGGAACGGAAGTCTCAAAAGGTGCCAGTGATATGATCTTAGCTGATGATAATTTCGCAACAATTGTTGAGGCAGTAAAACAAGGCAGAAAGGTCTTTAGCAATATTCAAAAAGCGATTCTTTACTTAATGAGTTGTAATGTTGGTGAAGTTTTAACTGTCTTTATGATGACCATGCTTGGTTGGGATATTTTAGCTCCTGTGCAACTTTTGTGGATAAATTTAGTAACTGATACGCTTCCCGCTATTGCTTTAGGTGTTGAACCGGTTGAAGATGGAATTATGAAGCGTAATCCCCGGGGAAGAAAGAGTAACTTCTTTAGTGGTGGCGTAGCTAGTTCCATTATTTATCAGGGAATTCTTGAAGGAATTCTAGTACTTGGTGCATATCAATTTGGTTTGCATGTAGGTCCACATATTAATGAAGCTAGTTTGCAACATTCTGACGCATTAACCATGGCCTTCTTAACTTTAGGACTTATTCAGTTATTCCATGCAATTAACTCTAAGTATATTCATCGATCGATTTTTACGAAGCATGCTTTTGTAAATAAATGGTTTAATGGAGCAATTATTATTGCTGCGCTTCTGATGGCTGCCGTAGAATTGCCATTTATGACTCGCTTTTTCGATGTAACCGAGTTAGATGGTGCACAATGGCTTGTAATTTTGATAGCTGGAATTTGTATGATTGTGATTGTTGAGATTGTCAAATTCTTCCAAAGAAAAATGAATAAAGCATAAAAATTATAAAATAAATCAAGAAAAGCTTGAGTTTACTCAGGCTTTTTTTGTACTCTTAAAGATAAGGAAAATTTTAAGGAAGTTTAGTAGATGAAAAGTTTTTTGTTTAGATTGTATTTAGCGTGGATGAGTTTTTTAGCTAAATTCACCACAATGGAAGAGAATAATGTGGTTGTTTTGAATGGCTCAGGACGTTCAGGATCTAATGGTTATCTGTTTTATAAATATTTACAATTAAATCATCCTGAATATAACGTTACTTTAGTCGAACCATGGCCGTCCTCACACTTAAAGTGGAAAACTTGGCAAAAAATTGGTGCAGCTAAATACGTAATTACTACACATCAACCATTTAAAGTTAGAAAAAGACAAGTAAATCTCCAATTTTGGCATGGCGTTCCCCTTAAAAGAATGGGCATCATGGCTAATAATACTCGTTATAAGGACAATAAACGTAATCAAAAATTATGGCACAAAAATGCGGATATTGTGACTTCAAGTTCAGATCTTTATGAAAGCTTGATGAGTGCATGTATGGCAATTGAAACGAAGAAATATGTTAAATTAGGTTTTCCTCGTTTAGATTATTTAACTAAGCCTAGCATTACAAAGCAGCAATTATTACAAGATCTTTTTCATCAAACTAATTCTGATGCTAAAATTGGCATTTATATGCCAACTTTTAGATATGAACTTGAAGACCAAACGATTTTATCTAAAATCAAAAGCGGTAATTTCTTTGCAGTCAAAGATTTTGATGCTAAAAAATTAAACGCTGCTTTAAAAGCACAAAATCAATATTTAATTGTCAAATTACATCCCTACGAAATGAGATTATTTACCAATTTTGACAGTAAATATTCGAATATTGCATTTCTTAATAATGATTATTTGTTCGAAAATAATTTAGACCTTTATGAATTATTAGGCGATACTGATTTTTTGATTACTGACTTTTCATCGATTTATTTTGACTATTTGCATTTAAACAAACCGATCATTTTTATTACAAATTATCTCAAACAATACGAAAAAACACGGGGCTTATTAATGGGGCCATATGAAGAGATTACCCCAGGAATTTGCGTGAAATCTGAAGATGATTTAATTAAAATTTTGCCCGAACTTGATAATCAGCAAATACGTAATAGTCGTTTATATTGGCTTCATCTTACCAATCAAGTTCAAGGCGATAATTACTGTGAGCAAATTTTTAACTATATGGTAAAGCATTAGGTGAAAGAATTGAAAAGAACTTTTTTAAATATTGTTTATAATGCGGTTTATCAAATCTTCTTGGTTTTAGTACCGTTAATTACTGTTCCGTATCTTTCCCGGGTACTTGGACCTAAGACATATGGAATCTACAGTAGTGTTAATAATACTGTGCAATTTTTAATGGTATTTTGCATTTTATCTTTGTCCTATATCGGAATGAGAACGATTTCGCGAACACGGACTTATGGCAGCCCCCAGGATTTAACCGATGCATTTTGGGGATTGTGGTATTTTCAGGGAATCGCTGGTTTAATAACGATTAGTTTGACTATTTTAATTTGTAGTCTAGCTCGCATTCAATACTGGAATTATATTTTGTTAATGTTGCCATACTTGATTTCAGCACAAGTCGATATTTCTTGGTTTTTTCAAGGTTTAGCAGACTTTGGACGCGTCGTTTTAAAAAATACTGCTGTTAAGCTGGTTAGTGTGGTTTTGATTTTATTATTAGTTAAATCACCGGCCGATTTATGGAAGTATTTATTGATTATGTCTGTCTCAACCATGCTTGGTTCATTTGTCTTTTGGTTTGATATTCATAGATATATTGGTCGACCGGTACGCCATTTTTATAAATATCGGACAACTTTACGTGCAATAATTACACTGATGATACCGCAAATTGCAACGCAAATTTATACTTCATTAGATAAACCATTACTAGGTATTTTTCAAAATTCTACTCAGGTTGCGTTTTATGATAATTCACAACGAATTTCTAATATGATTTTGGGCGTTATTACTAGTATTTCATTGGTAATTATGCCGAAGATGGCCAGTGAAGGAAAAGAAACACAAAAAGTTGTCATGAAAAAGTCACTTGAAGCTACTGTGATGTTAGGGACTTTGTTTTCTGTAATTATTATGGCTAATACTAAAGAATTTGTTCCGTTTTTCTTTGGTGAAAAATTTATTCCAATGATTCCGTTAATGTTTTTCTTCACGCTAACTATTATCATGATTCCAACAGGGGGAGTGTTTGCCAATCAATTTGCGCTTGCTAATAAACGTGATAAAGATTATGCCTTTCCTGTTGTGATCGGAGCAATTTTAGAAATCATATTAAGTTATCTTTTGGATCGACCGTTTGGTGCAACTGGTGCGATGATTGCAATTTTGATTACAGAATTTGTCGTTTTAATTTTGAGGTTATGGGTTGTTCGGGATGCTTATCAGTTTTCCTATGTTTTTCACGATGTTCCGTATTATTTAATCATTGCAGTTGTTACTTTAATTGTTGGTTTAGTAATTCCGAAGATGATTCCTTCTGCATTTTTAAATATGGCCTTAAAATCAATTATTATGATCGGGATTTATCTAGTGATGATGTTTGTACTGAAATTAGACTTTAACCAAGATATTATTAAACTATGCCAAAATTTCTTTAAAAGAGGAAAGTAAATGATTCCAAAAATTATTCATTATGTCTGGGTAGGAAGAAATCCTAAATCTAAACTTATTCAAGAATGTATTGCCACTTGGAAGAAAAAATTACCCAATTATCAAATTATTGAATGGAATGAAGATAATTTTGATATTCATGAAAATAGTTATATTGAGCAAGCTTATACGGCTAAAAAATGGGCGTTTGTATCAGATTATATCCGTGCTAAGGCAATATATACACAAGGCGGCATTTATTTGGATACGGATGTTCGAGTGTTAGACAGATTAGATCCACTTTTGAATGACAAAGCGTTTATTGGTTTTGAGAATAATGAATATTTGTCTGCGGCAATTTTTGGTGCTGAGAAGGGTCATCCGTTAATGAAAGACATCCTTGATTATTATGACCAAAAGAATTTTACGTTTGATAGCAATAATCAATTAGCTGGAGTGAACAGTCTTTCGGTAACAGAAATTGTGACTAAAAATTACGGCTTAAAGTTAGGTAATTTTGATCAAAATTTGAATCAAGGCCTTCATGTGTATAATGATGGTGTTTTATGTAATCCTAGCGGCAGTTCAAAAACTATTCATTTGTTCACTGGAACTTGGATAAATGGCAGACATAGTTTAAAACAAAAGATCGTAACAACGCTAAAAAGACATATCTCTAATCCGACTGAAGCTAAAATTTATCAGAAGTTGATTCGTTAATGAATGAAAAACAATTACAAGAATTAATTCAAACAATTTCATTAAAATATTTCAAACGGCCGTTTCGTCATCAAGTTCGTATTAACAAACGGATGAGAACAACTGGTGGGCGTTATCATTTGGATGATCATCATATTGAAATTAATGCGCATTTTTTAAAGCCAGAACTTCATCAAGAATTAATTGGAATCATTAAACATGAATTGTGCCACTATCATCTTCATTTATTGAGAAGGGGATATAAGCATCAAAATCGTGATTTTAAAATCCTTTTGCAAAAAGTCGGTGGTAGTCGTTATGCACCAGATATAGGACTGCACAAAACACTTAAGCGAAAATATTTTTATCAATGTCAATCATGTAAATTCATTTATCCACGCGTTCGACGACTTAATGTTCGCAGGGTTCGGTGTGGAAAATGTGACGGAAAACTAAAACTTCTCAAGAAATTAAATTAATTTATAATTTTCTCTTGCATAGGTAATTCAATTAGTGTATATTAAATAAGTACCGCGGGCGTGGCGGAATGGCAGACGCGCAAGACTAAGGATCTTGTGATCGCTTTTAGATCGTGGAAGTTCGAGTCTTCTCGCCCGCACTTAGTAAGAAGTCGCTGATGAGCGGCTTTTTTTTTATATAATTTTTGTTTCTTCTTAAGCCATTTTTACTTATAATACAAGTTGTTGGTTAGATACAGTTAGGGAAAGTTAAATGGGAAAAAAGCGGAAAAAAAGACGAAACTCAAAAAGTTTGGGAATT
>JAHLFT010000073.1 GCA_018883635.1 Candidatus Lactobacillus pullistercoris | reverse complement strand
AATATATAGACTATTACAATACGGAAAGAACTAAGGATAAACTAAAAGAACTTACTCCGATAGAATATCGGAATAAGTCCTTAGTCGCATAATATCAATAAAGTGTCCGAAAAATGCGGGTCACTACAATTTGAGTCTTTTTTTATTCTTTAAAACTTCCTTACTCCATGCTGATAAACTTGCTTATTTTTCTGCTGAACCGCAACTACATCTTTCAATGGATTTTCCTTCAACACCAAAAAGTCTGCAAACTTTCCTTCTTCTAAAGACCCATATTCATCATCAATCTTAAGTAGTTCAGCCGAACCTAATCCCGCAGCTCGTAATGCCTGATAATTACTTGCACCTGCACGAACCAACTCACGTAATTCCTTAGCAGTATTTTCAAGTGGATTCATAAATGTCCCAGCATCAGTACCTAAAGCAAGCTTGACTCCTGCTTTAATTGCCTTTCCAACATGAGCATAAAAAGCATCAACATGTTGGCACATCTTTTGATAAGAAAAATCAGTCAGTTGACCTTTCCCATATTCCGCAATTTGATGGCCAGCAATTAGAGTTGGTGATAAAAATGTTCCTTGCTTTTTCATCAATTCAATATCTTCATCACTAACATAAAATCCATGTTCTACTGAATCGACACCGGCAACAACTGCATAGTGAATCCCTAGTCGTCCTTCAGCATGAGCGCAAACTGTCATGTGCTTTGAATGGGCTTCTTCAACTGCCATCTTCATTTCTTCTAATGATAGTTCCGTATCATCAACCTGATCACCTTGAGACATGATACCGCCTGTTGCCATCAATTTAATGTTTTCTGCACCTTTTTTAAATTGTTCACGCACTGCCTTGCGAACATCATCAGGAGAATTAACTAAATGAGAATAATTAGGTGTTCCTCGATCTGCTAAAGCTTCACCTAAAGGCCGGTCTGAGTGACCGCCCGGAATGGAAATTGGCATCCCCGCTGGCCGCATTCCTGGCCCCTCAAAAGGAAAATCCTTGCGGATGTTTTTCAACTTAACATCAACATCATATGGGCTTCCGCAACTTCGAAGATAAGTAACTCCCCCTCTAAGTCCACTTCTTAAATCTTGGAGTGCTTTATATGTTGTTAAAGTTTCAGTCTCAGGATAATGGAACTTACTTACATTAATATACCCAACATGCGTATGCGCATTGATTAAACCGGACATAACATATTGCCCATTTAAATCTACTTTTTTATCAAAAATGGCCGTTAACTTTCCTTTTCCTACTTGAAGAAATTTTCCCGTTTCATCATCGACGACGAACCAAGCGTTTTCAACTAAATTATCTTTATCTCCGACGAACAAATTACAATTTTCAAAAGCTGTTTTAGTCATTTTATTCTCCTTTATTTAGTTACATATGTATCTTTAAAATTAAATTTACCTAGTGCAAAACTTAAATCATGGACATTTTCTTTTACCATCCAAGCTTGTCCATCATGGAATAATGGTGAAAGTGGTTGGTCATTATCAAGCACTTGTTCAGCTTTAAGAAGGTATTGCATTCTCTTTTCCGTATTCATTTCCTTACTTGAAAGGTCTAACAAATGATCATATTGTTTATTGGACCATTTACCGAAATTGTAATTTTGATCACTAGCCATTACGCTAAGCATTGCATATGGATCAGTAAAGGCAGGGTTTAAACCAGTATAGTCAACATCATATTTGCCATTAAGCATATTGCTTACCCTTGTAGTCTTAGGCATTGATTGTACCCGCACTTCAACTTTTTTGCCAAAAGTACTTTCAAATTGACTTTGAACATATTCGAGTACTTTTTTAGATAAATCATCATCGTCTCCGCCTAAAGTAAATTCGATTTTTGATTTACCTAATTCTTTTAATGCTTTGTTAAATAAAGCATTTGCTTCTTTTTTATTAAATTCAGTGTATTTGCTAGTAGCTCCTTGTTTTGCAAAGTAGTCGTTGAAGTTGGTGCCGTTAACCATTTCTTGCGGGCCAGTAAAAGTTGTTGCAACTGTGTTAGCACCACCCACTGTTGTTGCCAATTCTTTTCGATTTAAGGCCATTGAGAAAGCTCTTCTTAAATTCACATTGGCCAAATCTGTGTTTTTTGAAACATTATAAGTTAGGTATTCAGTTCTATCCAACTTGAAGACACGGTAACCTTTTTGCTTCTTCAATTGCTTTGAAGCTTGGGTATCTAAAAATGCGCCATCAAGCTTGCCTGATTGATATAAATTGTAGTCTGTTGAAGGAGTTTTGATGACGGAATAATTAACTGTACTTAATTTGACATCTTTTTTATCCCAGTAATAATTATTCTTCTTTAATTTCCAAGTAAGATTTGATCCGGTCCAACCTGTACTTACAAAAGGACCGTTGTAAACCATATATTTTGAGGCTGTGCCGTACTTTTTACCATATTGTTTAACCGTCTTTTCGCTGACAGGGTTCCAACTTGAGGCAGTCAAAGTTTTAAAATAAGGTACGGGATGAACCAAATGAACAACTAATGTATGTTGATCTTTTGCATTTACTCCTAAAGTTGCTGGTGCTTTTTTACCAGTAACAACTTCTTTAGCATTCTTAACCGCCTGATAATTATTCTGTTGTTGAGATTGAGTCTTAGGATCCATCATTCTTCTTAATGAATAAACAAAATCTTGAGCTGTTACTGGATCACCATTGCTCCATTTGGCATTATCTCGTAATTTAAAGGTCCAGGTTAATCCATCTTTACTTACGCTAGAAGAACTAGCCACACCTGGACTAACCTTGCCATTTTTATCAAGACGATTCAATCCTTCAAAAACATTTGCCGCTTGTTCACCGCCAGTAGTATCGACAATTTTATTTTGATCCAAAGTCTGAATTTCCGACGTTGTCATCCAAGATAAAGATTGATCATAACCTTTGTTGTCAGCCTTACCATTTGAACATGCTGCTAACATTGCTGCACTAGTCATTACTACTCCACTTGCTAAACATTTTAACCACTTTTTCATAAATATCTCCATTTCTATCTTTAGCTTGAATAAACAAAAAACGCCCTATTAGATCAACTTGACCTAATAGGGCGTCTTTCACGCGGTACCACCTATTCTTCGTTAATATAAAAATATTAACCTCATGCACGTGCGGCCAATCATAAGATTGACGATACGTCGCCGCTGTAAAGGGCGGACACTGAAAACACTAAGTATCGTATTTTCTGCTCAAAGGTGATTTTCGCTCAAACTTTAGTTACCCTTTTCCACCAAACAAAGGCTCTCTGAAAACTTTCTTTTAAGTTACTTTCCTTATCAAAGCTAAGAATTATTCTTGTTGAAAATAATAATATCAAAATTTAATTTTGTGTCAATAGTTTTATTAAATTATTTTAAGTTTATGTTAATCAAGTGATTTTATATATTCAAAATCACCTACTCTATGAATATTAAAGGCAAAACTGTTACAATAAGCCAATGAATTTAATTATTTGAAAGGATCAATATGAAAAAAGTTAAAAAGATACTGATTTGGCTGATTTAGATTATTTTGATTGTTCTAGTGTCTAGTGCTGCTTATCTTCATTTTTTTAGCTTATCAGCCAAGTTCTTCTGCCAATAAGGTCGTTCAAATTGCGCAGCAAGGTAACAAGGAGACTGTCTTTAAGGCTAAGCACAGTAAATTAACGGTTGTCTTTTATTACTTCGTCAACAATCGGAGCAATTAAGCTTTGTTCTAAAACAAGATCGACTGGCTTATATTCAGGATCAATACATTCATCCCAATACTCAATATGCTTCTTGTCGATATAACTCTCTGACTCTTCGACCGCACTCCCATTTTCACCCTGGACTGAATACCAATAAAGGTATGTATATCCATCTTCATTTTCATCTTTAAAGACAGTTTCAACATACATCTTTTCACCAGACATGGTGGCTACAGTATCTTCATGGTGGCTATTCAAAAAATCCATCCATTCTTGAGCTTTTGCTTCTTTACCTTTTTTGATGCGAAAACGTGTTAATTCAATTTGTGTCATTTTATACTTCTATCTTTTTGATTAAATATACTGCGTCGATCTTTTCTGAAAATTCTCATCAAAATCAATCACGGTAATTTGATAATCAGTGATTTTATTGGGATCTTCTTCATATCCGTAACTGGCATTAAATTGCGCTGCCATTTGACCAAGTAAATTTAGAACTTCCATAAAATCTTGAAAATTATAAACATAAAGTGTATAACCATTTTGGCATTCTTCAATTTCACCGCTATAAGGTTTACCAAAAGCATCAGACATTTTTGGCTCAAAAAAGTTATACCATTTCAAAAATTTCTTTTTCTTCTTAGCATCCATCAGTTACTACCTAAATCCTACTTATAATCTCCGACCCAATATTCAAACCTGCGCTATATGAACTTCTGCCCCAGCCACGACGATCATAGCTATTCATATCTGCTAAAGAATCACCAGTAAATAAAATTTGCGCAAAATCTTAGATTCACCATTTGTAATCATATTAAAAAGCGCATTTCTTTCAGCGCATACGCCTAAAGTACAGGCTGTGTCAACACATACTCCGGTATAAACCTTTCCTGATTCTGACAATACTGCAGCGGCAACACCACCAGCTTCCATATGATCGGATATTTCATGGAAGCCCTGTACTTTTTTAGCCGCTTGAAACATCTTCTACCAAGTAACATCAGGTGATGAATTAACTTTAATATTATCCATAGCTTAATACCTTTCTTCTCATTTAAATATTTTCAATCACACTCAACTTGAAAACTAGGATCTTTATATGCCTTAAAACAAGCCTCAATTTCATCAAGCGAATTTCTATCTGTACTCAATTTTTTTGGTAATTGATCATAAGCAAAATATTTACGAGTAGTTGTTTCAATATTTTTCTTGAATTCACCACCAAGCGGTTTACAAAGAAAGAAAACGTGAATGACATTGTACGGGTAAATGGCTTCACTATGCTTATTTTGATCATAGATCCCGATAACCCTTTCAACTTCAATATCGAGTCCAGACTCTTCTCGAGCTTCCTTGATGCAGTTTTCTTTCACAGACATATTTACTTCACACCACCCTCCTGGAAGAGACCAACTGCCATCATTTTCTTGAACTAATAAAATTTTATTATCCTTAAAAATCGCAGCCCTAGTTCCAATTTTTGGTGTTTGATAACCAATTTCATTACAGAATAAATCTTTAACTTTCTGTAGTGGCAAGTCAGATTTATACGCCATAATCTCGGCAGAAATATTACGAATTTCTTGATAACGTTCTAAATCAAAATCATCTTTGCCATAAGTTAATCCAGCCTGAGCTAAACTTTGCAATCTTTTTGCCCATTCAATTAATAAATCTTTATCTTCCATAGTTATACCCTACTTAAAATCTGTGAACAAATTTTCAATCCTGCACTGTGAGAATCGCTGCCCCAGTCACGTTCGTCATAATTATCAATGTCTGCAAGAGTATCTGCAGTGAATAAAATTTGCACAAAATCTATCTTTCTAAATTGGGCACAAGCAGCCATCCCGGCACATTCCATTTCAACTGTAGCCGCACCAAGTTCACGGAATTGCTTTACTCTCTTAGGTGTTTCTCTAAAGAAGCCATCAGTTGTCCAAGTAGTAATTTCTTCATAATCGAGTTTCATATCTTTAATGACTTTTTCAATTTTATTTAGATAATCAGACTTCATATCAATGAATTGTCCTGGTTCTTGATAGTAAAAAGAAGTACCTTCCCCCCTAATAGCCTTAACTGGTAAAAACATTTCGTTCTCTGGTAAATCGATTAATGCACCTGCATTGCCAAACATGTTTTACCCCATAAGCAATCAGCCAATCTAATAATTGAGTTGCGGCAGGTGCACCTAGTGGTGCCTGACATAGTGTTAATTTTTCACCATTGATTTCAATTTCATAAATGTCTGGTTGAAAAGAAACGGTATCAAAATTGCCTAAAATTTTATGCGGTACTGATTTTAAAAAGTCATCAATTTCATCCTTAGGTACGAAAGCATATACTAATCTCGAATGAAATTTAAAAGGTGCTTGATCATGGTCAGGCTCAAGGACTGCATGTTTATTACTATCAAATTCTAAAATAAAGGGTTTCTTACTCATCTGTATTTCTCCAAACAATTACTTCAACTCCATTGTGTCCTCAGAAAAAACGACTGGAAATTCTTCAGACCATTTCTCAGTTCTCGTTTCAGTAACCTTAAAACCAAATTTCTGATACAAATTCTTAGCCCGTTCATTATCAGTAAATACTGCTAATTTCACTGGTCGCGGCAACTTCGTCAAAGCGGTTTTCATCAATGTGGAACCAATACCTCTTCCCTGCATCCCTGGCAAAACATAAAGAAATTCTAACCGATTTCGTCCAAGACCAACGAAGCCAACGACTCTTCCACGAACATCAGCAACATAAATGTCACATGACAAAAAATACTTGAGATAGGGTGCATCTTTTAACGAGATAAAAACTTGTTCCATCCCTTCTGCTTCAAGTTCCTGCATTCGTCCTTCATCCATGACTTTAGCAAGTTCATCAAAGTCTTCTGCTTTATATTTTCTAATCATGACTTCTGTCAAAACCAAATGCGCCTCTTTCATTAATTTATTATAAGAAATAGATTGTTTTTTTAATTCTATCATATATAATTTTAAGCAACATACTAAATTGTTGAATGAGGAAATAGAGATGAGAAAAACAACTAAGTTTATTCAGCTACTTCTGATAGTTTTAACTTTACTAGTTGGTTCATTTTGTGCTGCGACAGCATGGATGGCCTTCAATAATGGTGATCAAAAAGTTATGTTTGTCGCACTAATTTGTGCTCTAATT
>JAHLFT010000005.1 GCA_018883635.1 Candidatus Lactobacillus pullistercoris | reverse complement strand
TCTTTCATACATACTCCTATTCAAAAAATGGATAATCTCGTTTATAGTAATGCTCAATAAAATTTAAGTGCTGCTTATTAAAAATATCTGGTAAATTATCTTTAGAAAAATATTTTAACTCCAATGTTTCTGAATCTGGTTTCTTATTCTTTTTACCTACTAGCTCTACCAAAAATTCGATCACGACAGCTTGAGCTATATCCCGATTAGGATAATGCTGGATAAAATCTGTCGAAATTCCTAGCAAAGATTTAACTTTCACTTTCAATCCTGTTTCTTCTAAAAATTCACACACACATGTCTCTTGAGCAGATTCTCCAAATTTCACTGCTCCACTTCCATATCATTTTCCTTTTTACAATAGTATTTTTTTATTATATGAATAATTGGAGATGGTGATTAATGAAAGTTATAACTTACAGTAATTTCAGAAAAAAGATCAAGGATTATTTTTAGTTATTTTGGCTAAAGACGCGTATGATTCGTTAATAGAAACTCTTGAAATCCAAACAAATCTATATCTTATGAATAAAATTAATGCTGGTCGACAAGAAGTAGAAAATGGAAATGTTGAAAAAATTGGAACTTTAGACGATTCGGATAATTGGAGGGAAGAGTTATGAGAAATATTTAAATTTACATAGATAGGGCGATCAGCCAAATTATGACTGATCGTCTTTTTATTTTGTACTTAGCTCTTCCTTCAGCTTTATCAACGGAATTATTAATAAAACAATGCTGAAGTAAGCTGCTGATACAAAAAACATTACTTTTAAATTCCCAGCCCACTTCATAATTGCGTTACTTACAAATAAAGAAAGACTGACTAAAATTTCAGCAATAAATGAAACTGTCGAAAGCATGGTAGACTTGTTGCTTTCTCCATAAATTGCTTCATTACTAGTAGCAGAAATCTGCCCAGACATCATCCCCATTAGTAATTCAATTAATAGAAAAAGACTCAATAGTAAATATTTATTTTCTATAATTCCACTCAAAACAAACACAGAAATCATGCACACTGTATTTAATATCGTGATACTTCTTGAACTAGCAAATGTTGATATCCTATTAAATATAAGCGATCCTAAAATAAGTGCACACATAAATAAGGTATAGACAAGCGATAAGTTAAAGCCTAATTTTTCAACGTAGATAATTGACCAATATATTAAAATAAATTGCGTTCCACAATCATATCCAACGTTTAGCAACAACAATATTAAGAGTTCGGCTAAAGAAAAGAATAAAAAGTTTCTAAACAGAATTAGGATTAAAAAACTACTCGCAATAACTATTGAAGATAAAGATAGAACTTTTAGCCTTCCAATTATATCTTCTTAATATCCTGCTGGTAGAAACCCTAGCATGATACCAATATTTTGAAAGGATTTTATTGAGCTGATATTAGAATTAGGGATGCCATTTTTAGCATAGAATAATGAAAATATTCCTGACATTGATGATCGGAATAGTGTAAATACTGCTGTAAAAGTTAAAAATAAAACTGCAATTTTAAAGCTTACACTTTTTGATTTCATAATCATCAACCCTCTTTATTTTTTTACTGCTACATAAACTTATTCCTATTCAAACTCCGCCTGCCAATATGGATCATGATATGCCTTAAAGCACATTTCTATCTGCTCAGGTGCTCCCTTACCTTCCCTCAAATTAGGTAGATCATCTATTTTTCACCACTTAAATCGAGCACTAACACAATTTCTTTCCCATCTTTTTCTCCATTCGGAACAAACCCAGCTTCTTTGTATAATTTTTTCGCCCATTCGTTTCCAGGTACATAGGACAAATATATTTTTTTACCTTCGCCTAGAGGCTTTGCTCTTATATAATCAATAAGTTTATTTAGTGCTTTTTTGCCCAATCCTTTTCCTTGATATCTTTGGTCAATCATAAATCGCCAGATACAATAATTATTACGAGCTACTCTCGGTGCTCCGTCCCAATTGAATACATTAAAGTTAATCATGATAAAACCAACTAATATATCTTTTTCATACACAGCAAAAGTTTCAACTCGTTCATTTTCATTCTGAGTAGCATAAGCTTCTAATAAACTAACTGTATTAGTCGCAACATATGTCTTTTGATTTTCCTTAACTTGAAGATTGACAACATCCCACAGATTTTTGTTCGTTATCTTCTTAAATTCCATCTCTGTTCCTCCAGACTTTACTCGTTCTTCAATACAAAGACTTTATGATCATTTTCATCATCTTTCACATACTGAAATCTTGCACGCTGGGCTACATGTTGACTAGCTAAGTTATCTTGAGCCGTTCGCAAAATTAAAAATTCTAAATTCAGCTGTTTAAAAGCATACTCTACTAAAAACTCAACCGATTTAGTCATAATTCCTAAATGCTGCACATCCCCAGAAAGCCAATACCCTACTTCACCTGATCTTTGATTCAAATCGTGCAAATCAATCATTCCACTAGGAACATCATCAACTAAGATAACTAAATTGAATGCCTTACCAGCAATCATCTTTTCTTGAAACATTTTAATTGATACAGCTTCATCTTTAGCAGACTTAATTTTTTTAGCCCACTCTAAATATTTAGAAAATTCAACAAAATTCTTTTGAAGTTGATCAAACAGAGAAGCGGCTTGCCAGACTTCTGGTAAAACTAATTCAATTTTCTTATTTCCAGTTGAAAAATT
Organism: Candidatus Lactobacillus pullistercoris; assembly: GCA_018883635.1. Lineage (GTDB taxonomy): Bacteria > Bacillota > Bacilli > Lactobacillales > Lactobacillaceae > Lactobacillus > Lactobacillus pullistercoris. Next base: position 821 of record JAHLFT010000005.1, on the reverse strand, counting down.
ATGTAAAACAAATGCAATATGTTTCATATACGCAACTCCTCTTCTCTTAACGGTTAAATTACATTAAATTTTACTTAAGTACATTTAATATTTCAAGAGTAAAATCATAATAATTATTCATAAAAAAATAAGCAGAGATCCACTAACTAATCTCCGCTTATCATAATAATATACTTTTATTTTATTAAAAACTCACTACCTAATTTTAATACTTCAGGTCTATTTTTTCCCTTAAACATATGACCTTCATCTGGAATTAAATGGAGCTCACTCTTAGGCAAAAGTGTATGGAATTTTCTTGAAGCATTAGGTGACACGACTTTATCTGCTAAGCCATGAATCAATAAAGCTTCCCTATTATAATGTTCCGCTGTTTGATAAATAGGCAATAATTGAGCAGTTCTAAAGTAAGCTCCTCCCACTTCAAAGCCACTAACATTGACAGTTTCAGGAATATGCGTTGGATCATAAGTACTAACCGGCAATAAATTTGTTGTCATGAATTATCCTCATTAATTATCTTCTCTATTTCTGGCGCGATTAAACTTTGCTGAACTTTCATATCTACTGGATGATAAGTTGAATCAATACATTCATCCCAATACTCAATATGTTTCTTATCTATATAACTTTCTGATTCTTCAACATTCTGACCGTTCTCGCCTTGAACAGAATACCAGTAAAAATATGTATAACCATCTTCATTCTTTTCACTAAAGACAGTCTCAACATACACTTTTTCAGCAGCCATTGTTTTAACTGTATCGACGTGATGCTTATTTAAAAAATTCATCCACTCCTGAGCTTTTTCTTCTTTACCT
>JAHLFT010000072.1 GCA_018883635.1 Candidatus Lactobacillus pullistercoris | reverse complement strand
GATCAAGATTATAGTGACTATACTGCTTCAGGATTAAGTCGAATCACACATAGAGCGGGATCACCGTGGTCAATGACTGAGAAAGGACAAGTAATTAGTGATCGACTTATCTTTGACCAATTTACTAAAACCGAAGAATAGTATTAATTAAATTAAAATAAAAGTTTGAGCATCCAGTTATTTGATTATAACAGGGATGCTTCTTTTGTATAAAAAAGTAATTTCAAAATATGCAGATTTATAGTTTTTAAAAAGATGATTAGTATAAAATAGCGCTGTTCAAAAATAAATAAAGGGATATAGATAATTAAAAAATTTTTACCTTATCCTTTAATTTATAGTAGATTTAGAAAAGGCATTAATGATAGAAAAATATTTCAAAAAAGCAGCACCATGGCTAATTGGTACATATTCTTGCTTGATCTTTCTTCAAGTTTTATTGAGCGCACAATATTTTGCCATTCATCCATTTCAGCCATTGAATTGGCTTCTCAAATTATTTAGATGGGCTACAATTGCAGCCACGATTCCCGTTGCTTTCACAAGTCAGCGCAATTTTGGACTCTATGTTTTGTCAGAAATTCTCTTAATTCTTGATACTTAAAATTGCATAGTTTTGCTTTGCTTGTTCCGTTATATATTTTCTTTTTAGTGCCAATTATTGGTTTTCCTAAAATAATTTTGACCGATTTTTTTGCCAGACTGAGTGGTTACGCCATTGTAGTCATCTTCATGCGTTTATTTGGTTCGTTCAATGTTTACAATCCCGTGGTTTTAGGTTGGAAATTGAGTTTGGCTTTCAATAATCCGAATGCGCTTGGCGCTTTTTCAATGGTGCTGTTTATTGAAGCCCTTGTCCTGTTTAAAGAGTTACCACATTGGTTCCTAATTAAAATTATGTGCATTTTAACGCCACTTTTATTTATGTCACGGTCACGCACGGGAATTTGTGTGTGATCTGATAACATTTTTGTTCGTTGGTTTATCTGAAGCCTACTTTTACAATCCGTTGGTTAATCCATTTTTACTTTTGTTTGGCTTGATGCTCACGCAATTTGATCAAGAAAAGTTTGATATAGAAAATAAGGTATGAGTTTTAAATGCAAAAGATAAATAGTAAAAGTGCACTTGAAAAGCAAGTTGCTAAATTCTTGACGTTAATAATTTTATTTTTGTCTCTGTTTTTAATTTTTCCGCGCAAGATTTCAATTAATAAATATATTAACGAGAGTCATTTCAAATATTGCGGTGTGACAGTTCTAAAAAGTACTTTTACCAAGGATTTTCCTTATCGAACTGGTCGAGCGGAAGGAATCATTGTTCATTCAACCGATAGTAAAAGTAGTGCTAGACATGATGCGGAGTCCTTTTTGAAAAATTGGCGTAAGCGGCAGGCTTATGTTCATGCATTTGTTGATGATAAAGAAATTTTGCAGAATTCACACACTGTCTCGAGCCGTCTGGGATGCGGGATTTCCTGCTAACAGAAGGTATATTCATGTTGAGTTATGCGAAACAAATAATCCGCGCAAATTTGCTCAGAGTGTTAATAATGACGCTATTTATATTGCAAGTTTACTGCATAAATACCATTTAAAGCCGTCGCATGCAGTTGAGACACAGGCAAATTGGTCGAGAGCTAAAAAACGGTCTGCTCTAGAAGATGTGAAAGAAAAGAAAGCTGGCGGATTGGGCACTATTTGGTCACACCATGAAGTTAGTGATTTGCTAGGAAATACGACTCATGTCGATCCTGATCATTATTTTGTGAAGTTTGGCTATAGTATGCAGCAGTTTTATGATTTAGTTTGCCAATATTATTATGGTAGAAATTATTAGCCGTCTATGAATGAACGGATTTTTTAATTTTTATAGTATGCAGTAATTGTTACGATAATAATTTGTATGCTAGTTCTCATTTATTTATGCTGGATTAAATAGGAAAAGAGCTAAGAATTTTTATTACAAATTTGAAAAAAATATTTCAGTTTTATTAATTTGGTTATTAAAAAATCGTGGATATATTATAATCTCAAAGGATAGAGATAGGAGATTAGACATTTAATGAAGAAAAAAGATACTGTAATAACCTTTATTTCTGTAGCTGCATTGTTTGGTTTGTTCACTATTGCTAATGATCAAAATACAGCTTTTGCTGATACAATTACCCCGCAAAATAATCAGCATGATGAACAACAAGATAATACTGATAATTCTACTAATCAAATTGAAGAAGTAGATGAAAATTATTCTTTTACTCAAAGTAGTGAACCAAAATATAGTTTAACGGCTGGTGCTCAAAAAGCTTTAGAAACGGCAAATATAGATCCTAAAACTTTGTCATTGGATCAAGTAATCGAATTAAATAAGATCGATTTTTCAAAAGAAAAGAAAGATCGCGCAACTAAATGGACTTACAGTCAATATACTGGTGTTGCTAAAAAGTTAATTAGTCAAGACAAACGCTACCGTGTTCCATATTTTAATCCTAAAAAGATTAAGAATATGCCAGCGACAGTAACTCGGGATGCACAGACCGGTAAGAAAGCATCCCTTGAGATTTGGGATTCATGGCCAGTTCAAAATGCAAAAACAGGTAGAGTAGTTAACTATAAAGGCTACCAATTAGTTATTGCAATGATGGGAATTCCAAAGAAAAATGATGCCCATATTTACTTACTTTATAATAAATACAATGATAATAACTTTAATCATTGGAAATGTGCTGGTCCTATTTTTGGCTATAAAGCAACCAAAAAAGATCAAGAGTGGTCGGGATCTGCAACTGTAAATAAGGATGGCAGTATTCAGCTCTTTTATACTGATGTTGATACCCGCGAGGGAAAAAATCACCAAAAGATTTCAACAGTTAACTTAAAGCTAAAAATTAATAAGAAGAAAAACAAGATCACAATTGCAAAGCGTAGGTATCGCCATGTGCTTTTTGAAGGTGACGGATATTATTATCAAACCTATGATCAATGGAAAGCTACAAATCAAGGTGCGGACAATATTACTATGAGGGATGCACATGTGATTTCTGTTGATGGCCATCGCTATTTGATTTTCGAAGCCTCAACTGGTTATTCGAACTACCAGGGTGAAAATCAGGTTTATAACTGGCAAAATTATGGTGGTATAGATAAAGAAAACATTGAAAACTTCTTAAAAATTACTGCCAATGATGATATGAAGAGTCGAGGAGTTTGGGCTAATGCAGCAATCGGAATTATTCGTTTAAACAAGAATGAAAATAATCCGAAGGTGGATAAAATTATGCCTTCACTTGTCAACAGTTTAATGGTTTCAGATGAAATCGAACGTCCTAATTTGATATTTATGGACGGCAAATATTATTTATTTGCTACTACTAGACTCAACCGTGGAACTGGTGATGATCTATGGCAAGCAGCAGATAAGCAAATTGGTGATAATGTGACGATGCTAGGTTGGGTATCGGATCACTTGACTTATGGTTATAAACCACTTAATGGGGATGCTGGTGTTTTAACTGCAAGTGTTCCATTTAATTGGCGAACTTCTACTTATTCATACTATGCAGTGCCTATTAAAGGTAGTAAAGACGAAGTTTTGATTACATCATATATGACTAATCGTGGTTTTGCTTCTGGACCAAAGAAACGCTCAACTCTTGCTCCATCATTTTTATTGAAAATTAAAGGCGATACAACCAAAGTTGAGCAAATAGCAACTAATCAGGGGGATTGGGTTTACGATAAGAAGAGTAAAAACAATAAGATGTTAGTTAATAATATTAAGAATGCTCGTCTTAAAAATGAACTAACTGAAAATAGTTTCTTGCAAAATGCATAAAATATAGATTCAAAAAATGTATTTCTAACTAAGGAATACATTTTTTTGTTATACTTAATAATCAAAAAGAAGCTTGAAGTTTATAAATTATAGAAAGAAAAAATTATGACACCAGTTTGTGCATTACAAGATTTTAAGCAAATACTAAAAAATTATCATAACTCAACTAATTTTACAGAGATTGATCCATTAATTACTCGCTTATTAATTGCCGCAAACAGTGGGGTAAAATTATATGTCTTAGGAGAAACTAATCCGCTAACTAAACATGTGGAATTTCTAGTTTTTTAAGATACTGAAGGTAAACCAGGTATCTCCGTATATACAGATAAAAACTTGGTTTCTGAACAATTTAGCTCAAAAGCAATCTTTCTTCAAGTCCTATTTACCAAATACATCTGAGAGTGTATTATTAAAAGGATTATGGAGGGATATTGTGAGGTATAGTAAAAAATTATTTACTTTATTGTTAACAGGCGCGTTAGTTTTTGAACCAACGATAAATTTAACCTCAACTGTAGTTAAGGCTGATTTACAGCCGGTTCGACAGACAATAACAGCTGATCTAAATAATGATCAAGCCGTAAATTCGAACACGACAAAAAATTCAGTACTAACAAGTACTAAGAAAAAAGTCGTCAAGAAAAAAGCTAAGAAGAAAATACCGACCAAATTGTCTAAGAAACAGAAAAATAAGATTAGACGTTTGATCAAGAAACATAAATTTACTGGCAATGCCACAATCTACTTAAATGGCAGACGTGTTTATACTTACCGGAATGCTAACCGGGCAGGTTCTGCTTATCTAATTAATTCCGTGCAAAAGTCATTAACTGCAGGAATGGTGATGAAGCAGATTTCACATAAAGAGTTGAAGCTTTCGGACAAGCTTTCAAAGTTCTATCGCCGAATTCCTGGTGCTAAGAGAATTACGATTAGACAACTTTTGACAATGAGAAGCGGTTTGACCCAAAGAGGTCCTGTTTATCAAAATGTTAATTCATTAGCCGGTACTTTACATTTTTCGAAGAAAAAACAGGGTAAATGGCATTATCAAGATGTAAATTATATTTTGTTGAGCCATATTTTGGAAAAAGTAACGAAGAAAAAGTATGAAACTTTATTTAACCGGATGTACACTCGTCCCCTAAAATTAAAGCATACTCATTTCGTTTGGCACTCAAGAAGAGGAATTGCCCCAGCAATGTTGCAGATTAATGTTGCCCAAGCTAGAGCGACGCTCGGTGCAGGTAGTGTAGCTATGTCTAACAGTGATTTGTACAAAGCAGAAAAATCATTGTTGAACGGCAAAGTTTTGACTAAACACGAACGTGATACGATTTTTGGCTTAGCTAAGAAATACAAGGTTAAGTATTCTGGCTTTTATAGTCGAAAAGCAAATTATGCTTCAAATGGTGCTGATTACGGTTACCGGACTTTCCTTCGTTTGTCGAAGGATGGAAAAATCGGTGTGATTTTCCAGAGTAATAAAGGTAGCAAGCACGGATTTTCTAGAGTCCAAATTGATAAGGTTTATAAGATAGCAACCTCTAGAAAATAAGAGATAATTAAA
>JAHLFT010000071.1 GCA_018883635.1 Candidatus Lactobacillus pullistercoris | reverse complement strand
TCCGGTGCAAACTCAGGAATTTATTCATCAAGTCGAATGTTGTATAAATTGGCACACGAAGGTGAAGCACCTAAGACTTTTGGTCACGTATCTAAGAGAATCGTGCCTAGTCATGCGATCATTGGAATTACCAGTGGAATTTTCGTTGGTTTTATGCTTAATGTGTTAGCCCAATTTTTGAATAAATCATTGGCTAATATCTTCGTGATTGTCTATAGTTCGTCTGTTTTGCCAGGGATGGTAGCTTGGTTTGTGATCCTGCTAGCAGAGTTACGCTTTAGACGAAAGAATCCACACTTGATGGAGAATCACCCGTTTAAATTGCCGCTTTATCCATATTCAAATTACTTTGCTTTGATTATGCTGGTAGTAATTGTTGTCTTCATGTTCATTAATCCGGAGACGCAAATTTCAGTAGCGGTTGGTGCAGCAGTGTTGATTATTGCGGCACTGATTTATGTGGTTAAGCATCAAAAAGATAAATAAAATTGAGTAGTAGGTAAGAAGCCTGCTGCTTTTTTGATAAGAAAATGATTGGGGACAAAATATGGATAATCCGTTTAATCCTAGCTTTGGCCGAATTCCAGCAGTGTATTTGCAGCGAAAAAAACTAATTGCTGATGTGTCTCAAGGAATAGAGAATTTAAATAGTTCATATACAATTTCGATTGTTTATGGAATGCGTGGAATAGGCAAAACTGTCTTTTTGACAGCAATGGACAGAAAGATTAGTGCATATCCAGATTGGATTGTTGTTAATTTGGCCATGGGGATGAAGTTGTTGCCTTCTTTTATTAATAGCTTATATCTGAATGCAGATTCAAAACTAAAAAAATCATTTAAATCTATTGAAGGACTAAATTTCTCTAATTTTAGATTATCGCTTTCTACAGACATTAGTAAGTTAACATATCAAGATATTTTAACGAACATGTTTGATGAAGTAAGAAAAAATGACGTTAAAGTGTTGATTACCTTAGACGAAGTAAAACTATGTCAGGAGTTGAAAGATTTTGCAAGATGTTATCAATTATTAAATCGGCAGGGTTATCCTATAGCCTTAATGATAGCTGGTCTTTCTGAAAATATCTCTGAATTGAAAAACGAAAATATAACTTCATTCTTACTACGTGGAAAGCGAATAGCTTTATCAGCATTGAATCTCTCACAGGTTGAAGCTAGCTATAGTAAAGTTTTTAAAGAATCAGGTTATCAAGTGTCGAAAAAAATTCTTGAAAAAATGGCGTTGATGACAATGGGCTATTCATATGCCTTTCAGTTGCTAGGTTATTTAGTTTTGAAAGCTGCTAAAAAAAGTAAGGTAATAGATCAAAACACTTTAGAATGTATTAAATCAGAGTACTTATTGGTGCTAAAGCAAAATGTTTATACCAAAGTACTTAGTAGTTTGTCAAAGCAAGACCGAAAATTTGTTTTAGCTATGGCTCAGAGCCCAAAACATTGTGTTTCAATTAAAGAAATTCATGAAAGGTTAAACCGTCCAAGCAATTTTGTTGCTAACTATCGTAGACGCTTGTTAGATGATCAAGTTATCAAATCTACTAATTATGGTGAAGTGGCCTTTACTTTACCGTTTTTCAAGGAATATGTATTACGGCAGTATCGCTTTGAACAAGGGTTAGAATATACAGTTTAAAGATTTTACTGTATATTTTAAATTGTCGCTATAGTAGTATTTCATGTTATTCTGATTGTAATTGTGTTCTTCGTATACATCAATCTAGAGTGTAAATCCCAGTAACATCTGATGCTACAGTGTGGGAGCACTTGCTTATGTGATAGAGTTGTATGGTAGAATAATAGAAAGATCCTTATAATTGTGTTAAAAAATTATAGATAATGAGGAAAGAAACATGAAATACAGAAAGTTATTTGCTTTTTTAGCCACTATCGTGTGCTTTATAGCTATCAATACAAATGCAAAGGCTGACTCGCTAAATGATGTAAATAAGAATGTTGCTAAAATAGCTAATGAACAAAATTTTCATTCTTTAGCTCAAGATAAGTTAAAGAATGAAAATGTAAAAAAAGATGTCCCTATTTAAAAAAATGGAACTGTAAAAATTCATAATAATTTTAATGCAACAAGTAGCCATTACTCTGCATATACTTTTTTGGCAGAGATTCCAGATACAGTTGTTAAATTTCATACTTCACAAGAGTATGTAGATGGACAATTTAAAATCAATTTTTATATTGATTCAATAACTGGTCCAGCTCCTGCTGCAATTTCAGTTCAATTGCAATTCTATAGTGAACCATCATTGTCCGGCCCAATTACTACAAATACAGCTAGTCCAATTGTAAAAGAAGGCAATATTACTACTGGTTTGTTAGGGTCTGCTGTATTTCCAGCTGCTACAACATTTTTTGCTGTTGGAGGAGCATGGGGAATGGTAGGCTATAATGGAAATAGCGCTACTTATCCAATTTCACTTAGTTCTATTTATTTACAAAATAAAATTGGTCAAAATTTTCCTGAATATGTTGATCCTGTCTCTAAAAAAGATGCAGAAACACCAATCAATACTACTTGGTCTAGACTTCCTTCTTCACCAGTATGGACTACGATGGATAGATATTACTATATAAAAGAGTTTAGTGAGCGTTATGGCAATCAATCAAAAGAGTATTGGGCTGAAAATCAAGTTCATCATATAAGACCTAGAATTTATGGTGGAAATAATGACTTTGACAACTTAATGCCAGTACCAATTGAAGCACATAAGCTTATAACTAAATGGTTTATTAATTATTAAAATGGATAATATAATAGATAATATAAATTTGATTAGTAAAAAATGCAGTGTCGACGTACCAATATTTGGTTTTGGTGGCGTCTATTACTGTAAATTTAAATTAAATCCGCCAGTAGCTGAAAATAAAATAAATAGGTTGTCAGGCATATCTGTCCCAAATGATTTGATAGAGTTTTGGATACAGGCTAACGGTGCAGAATTATTCATTGATTCTTTTCAAGGCATCGAATTAGGTGGAGCAAGGTGTAGAATTTACACTATTGAGTATGTCTTAAATCAGTTAGTTAAAACACCTAATTATCTACCTATACTTTGGTTAAGAGACGAGGGAGAAATGGGCATTAATTTAGATCGCTACAATCAAAAACAGTCCTATCTAACGTATCCTGGAATAGAGGAACAATATTTTGATTTCTCTTTTAAACAGTGGCTAGAAACATATTTAGCATGTAATGGAAATCCTTTTTGGAATTTGGTATAAATAGCATAAAACAGTGAGCTAAAAATAAGGCTTGCTGTTTTTTACTATATTTAAAGATATGCAAAAATTATAGACAACAATGCAATTTTTTAATTGTACTTTTTGCATAAATTTCTCTATAATATTACATACAAAAAGTAAGCAAAAGGAGGAGCATAAATGACAAAACCAATTATCGGTATCTCAGGTTCTGTAATTATTGACGATGGAGGAATTTTCCCAGGATATCATCGTAGTTATGTGAACGAAGACTATGTAGATTCAGTAGTTCAAAATGGCGGTGTGCCTTACATTATTCCATTTACTGAAAATGATGAGGTGATTCGTGAACAGCTTAATCATGTTCAAGGCTTGATCTTATCTGGTGGGCATGATGTTGATCCACGTTTTTATGGTGAGGAGCCAATGCAAAAGATTGGTGCTACTTGGCCTGAACGCGATCATTTTGATATGCGCTTGTTAAAGTTAGCAGAAGAAAATGGTATTCCGGTACTTGGCATTTGTCG
>JAHLFT010000070.1 GCA_018883635.1 Candidatus Lactobacillus pullistercoris | reverse complement strand
TTATTATTCCACACCCACTTAACAAGTTTCGGGTCACTTATGTTAAATATCACTTTATGCGTAACAATTATTTCAATTTACGATGCCCATTGGTATCACAAGCCTTTCTTTTTCACTACTTGGTTTTCACTCAGTAGCCCATCGGAACTCACCTCTTTATTTCTTAATTTCCTTACACTCATAGTATACCATCTTTTTCTTTAAAAAGAAAACGGTTACACAAAATAAATTAAAAATATTTTTAGTACGAAAAAAGCCTAGGGAATAACTTTCCTAGACTTTTTTTGCATACTCTATTCCAGAATTATCGTGGTCAGAAACAGAAATAGCCGACTATAGTTACGAACACGAATTGAATACTTCGTATTCTAATTCGGTTCTACACTATCTTGGCTATTTCTCGAGTAGTTTCTTCCCACTCATTATTATCAATTGCTATATTTATGCCTTATAACGTGATTCACCATTTAAGTAAGTTTCACTCAAAGTCATATCAGGATTCAAGATTAAGAAGTCCGCATCTTTGTCCGGCTTAATTGAACCACAGTGATCTAAAATATGTGCACTCTTAGCTGGAATGTAACTAGCCATCATTATGGCCTTTTCTGGATCAACGATATTCCAGTCAACAACGTTCTTAACCCCGTCTTTAAGTTGCAAAATACTACCGGCTAAATTATCACCATCTTTTAAGCGAGCCATTCCGTCTTTTACATAGACTGGAAGTTCACCTAACATATAATCACCATTAGGCATCATACCAGCTTCTATACAATCAGTGATAAGTGCAACATGTTCAGGACCAACTGCATTAATTAAAGCCCGAACCATTGGTTCTTGAACGTGGTGACCATCACAAATTAATTCGGCAGTTGTATTATTTAAGGCCATTGCTGCATTAGAAATTGATGCGGCATGGTGCATTGGGTCTGGCATCCCGTTAAATGCATGAGTAAACATTGTTGCACCGGCTTCTACTCCAGCTGCAGCTTCTTCAAAAGTAGCACTTGAGTGACCTAAAGCAATGACAATACCTTCTTTAACGGCTTCACGAATAAATTCTTTTGATCCTTTTCTTTCAGGAGCCATTGAAATTTTCTTCAGCATCCCATCAGAAGCCTTTAACCATTTATTAAATTCATTGATATCTGGATCGAGCATATATTTAGGATTTTCAGCACCAGCATGTTCTTCAGTGAAGAATGGTCCTTCGAAGTGAAGTCCTTGAATTTTAGCCCCTTCTTCTTCGCCTTTGTGAGCTGCAAACTTTTCACAAATTTTAGTTAAAGTGCTACTTGCAGCAGTAATGGTAGTTGGCATCCAAGAAGTAACTCCGGCACTAAGCAAGCCTTTAGAGATCTTGTTAATTCCACCCCAGTCACTCTTCATCGTATCTTCGCCCAAACTACCATGAATGTGAGTATCAACATAACCAGGTGCAACCCATTTACCCTTGTAATCTACAATTTTGCCTTCAGGCTTTTCACTTTCTGGATAGTAAAAACCAAATTTGCTGTTATCATTAATTTCTAGATAACCACCATTTTCAGTTCTATTTTCAAGAAAAAACTTATCTGCATGAATGTAATATGTCATAGCGTTTTCCTCTTTTACTTTTAATATTTATTACTCTTTTTTACTTTGGTCTATACTTATATTCTACGCAAAATAATTGGTCTTTACCAGTTTTAATACAAATCCTCTAAAAACTTAATATTTTTTCGTTATAATAGGAATAAAGATTAATTAGGAAGAAGTATTATGACACAAGATACGCAAATTAACAGACACCAATTAGGTCAACTTATCGGTGCAAACAAGCGCGATCACTTCTATGAACTGCACTATGCAACCGGTGAAGTTGCCAGACTTTACATTTTAGCAGACGGTATTTTTAGATTATTTATCGATCCTGATAAAAAATTTGATGAAAATCACACGGATTTAGTCGATTTAAGTAAATTTAGCAATCACGTATTTGAAAAATCACGTCCGCGGGCAACTAGTGATTCCTTTATCATTCAAACGGGTAGTTTTCAATTAATATTTGAGCAAAAAAATGCTAGGATGAGCATTTTTGATGAACAATTACACCGCATTCGAATGAGCCAAGCTAGTTCAATTGAACTTGATGATTTTGAGACAACTGAAATCATCAACCAAAATAAAAATGAATTTTATTTTGGTGGTGGTATTCAAAATGGCTCATTTAGTCATAAAGGTAAAAAGATTGAAATTAAACGTGATGGGATTACCGGCGAAGGCGGAGTTTTAAGTCAAATTCCATTTTTCTGGTCTAATGCTGGCTTTGCGGAATTACGAAATACTAAGCATAGCGGTGAATATGACTTTGGCACTGTCAATTCTCAAGCAGCTGTTTTAAAACATTACGATCGAATTTTCGATAATTTTTACTTAATTGGTAATTCTTCAAGCGACATTATTCAAAAGTATTATCAATTAACGGGTAAACCGTTAATGCCGCCTAAATATGCTTTAGACTTAGGTCATATTGGTAATTTCATTACAACAATGTGGCAACCAAGTGAAGCTAAAAAGCGGAATGCTTCTATGTTTGAAGACCATAGTTACTATGTTCGCACTAACGACCCGAACAAAGTAAGTGGCAATGCCTCACTTAATGGCGAAGAAGAGTATCAATTCTCAGCTAGAGCAACAATTGATCGTTACCAGAAGCTTCATTTTCCACTCGGATGGATCATTCCTAACTATGAAGTCAGCGATTTACATGAAGAATCGTTAACTTCATTTAACGATTATGCGAACACACATGGCGTAGCTAGCGGAATTTGGACCAAGGATAAACTTAATTCTTTACCTGACAACACCTCATTTATTGCTACGACTACTGGCAAGAAAAATGAATTAAAGGATGACACTACGCAGTTAAAGACTCATCTTAACCGTAGAAGACCATTTATCCTCAGCAATAATGCAGAAGTTGGTAGTCAAGCATATTCAAGTTTTTACTTCGGCGACACCGGTGGTAATTGGGAAAATATTGGTAGTCAAGTTGCTAGTTTATTAGGCGCCAGTTTATCTGGTGAACCACTTACTGGTGCAAGTATTGATGGAATCAATGGTGGTGGTAACGCTCAAATTGCGATTCGTGATTTTGAATGGAAAATATTTACCCCACTTTTGTTCAACATCAATGATCAAAGTCAATATAGTAAAACTCCATTTGCATATAATCCCAAGATGACAAAAATTAACCAGGCTTATCTAAAATTACGTAAGCAGTTAAAGCCATATTTATACACGTGGATCTATCGCAGTCTTAATGGTGAAGCAATTGTTCGTCCACTATTTATTGATTTTCCGCATGAACAAATTAACTATACCGAACAAGTTAAGCATGAATTTATGCTAGGCTCTAGTATTTTAGTTGCACCAATTACAAATGGTCAGGAAACCGAAAAAGGTGATTCACGCAAGAATAATTTATACTTGCCAGATCACCGAACAATGTGGATCGATCTCTTTACAGGGCAAAAATACATCGGTGGTCGCGTTTATAACAAGCTTACTTACCCAACTTGGCATTTGCCAGTCTTCGTTCGAGGTGGCTCTATTTTTGATCTTGGTCAACGAAACTTTGTCTTTTATCCTCAAGGTAAAAGTACGATTAGTTTTTATGACGATAATGACTTCACTGACTTTAACCATAATCACACTGAAACAAAGGTAAGCAGCAATTTAGATTCCAGCAAATTAACAATTAACATTGATCCCGTTAAAGGTGATTTTGCCGGGATGACAACTGAATTGCCAACTAATTTAAATATTATGTGTGATTCCTATCCTGATAACGTTCTTGTTAAAATTAATGATCAAATAATCAAATTGCAAGAATACGGCACTAGCGATGTATTTGAGCATGCAAAAGAAGGTTATTTCTTCAACACTAATTACAGCTTTATGCCGGAATTTGATCAATACCATGATGCAAAGCAAACTGCACTTCAAATCAAATTAGCTAAACGAGATATCACTGATAGTAAAATTGAAATTATTATTCAAAACTTTAACTACGGTGGTCAAACTCTTGTCCACTCCATCACTGATTCAGTATTACATTCACCTAAAGGAATTATTATTAATAGTAAAAAGATCAGTGCACATTCATTAACAGTTTCATGGGCAAAATTAACTGAACGCGTTCAATTCGAAATTAACGGTATTTTATATGATGGCATCGATGGTGATAGCTTTACTTTCCATGAATTAATGCCAAACACTAAATACTTAATGCGGATGCGTTATGTTGCCGGAAATAAAGTTTCTGAATGGTCTGAACCTTTTGGAGCAATCACTAAAAAAGCAGCAATTGATTATGCTGTGCGCGGAGTTGAAACGATTTGTAATTATCCAGAAGATCCTAAGCATCCAGTTAAATATTTAACTGATCTTAAATTGGCCAGCGAGTGGCAAATCAAAGATAAGTTCGATGAAGAAAAGCCGTTAACACTTGTATTCAGCTTTGATAAGATTGAGAAATTAAGTCGAATGGCCTTTGTTCCGCGCAATTTAGATCGAAATGCAAACCCAGTTGAAGTGGGAATTGAATTATCAAATGATGGTCATACTTTTAAGCCATATGGTGAACGTTACACTTGGAAAGCTGATGCTAAGAATAAAGTGATTGGTTTACGTAATGTTAGTGCTAAGGCGATTAGAATGACTGTTTACAAGTCATCTGGTTCATCGATTGCTGGTAAAGAAGTCATCTTCTTTAGAGAAAAATAAGTTAAAATAGATTAAGATAAAAAAATAAGAACCTGGGAAAAACTTTTTCCAGGTTCTTATTTTTACTCAAATATATTGTTTAACCATTCAAGGCTCAAATCGAACCAGTGCGCAACATGCGGATTATTTTGATAATCTTTTTCACTCGTCTCAGGTCGTGCAAGTGAAAAGCCGTGCCCACCATGATTAAAAAGATGTGTCTCACAACTAACTTGATTAGCATACAGTGCGCGAATATACTCAATTGAATTTGAGATCAGCACGATCGGATCATCCCAAGCTTGAAAAATAAATGTTGCGGGTGTTTCACGTGTAACTCCCAACGCACTATCTCTTAACTCACTTTCACTTGGTAAATTATCCTTTTGATCATTTGGAATTTCAAAGCCCAATTGATCAATGTTAATTAACGGATAGCCTAACATTGTCGCATTCGGTCTAACTTCTTTGGGATTAAACTGATATTTATCAGAATACTTCTCCATATTTGCCATCGTGTTGGCCGTACTTGCAACATGTCCACCTGCAGAAAAGCCAATTGTAATGATCTTATCTGGATCAATATTATATTGCTCGCTATTATCACGGAAATATTTAATTGTCGTCAAAACATCTAACCCAGCATCTGGATATATTTTGCCTGGATCTTGTACCAAATTATATTCCATGACCACGCTATTATAACCATGACTATTGTAACTTAAGGCTACTGGTTCACTTTCACGGGCAGATAAATGATTAAAACTGCCTCCTGGAATGACAATTACTAGCGGTTTTTTATCCCGGTGAAGATTCGGAATATTAGTCAACATATATGTGTGAATATCAAATTTTCTTCCGTTAAAATTAGTTAACGTTATTTTCTCTGTTTTCATTTTTTACCTCATGTTTACCGATTCCTCTCGCCAATAAAAATGTGGAGAATGGAACAGTTAACAAAACTCCAATTAAAGAATACAAAATAATCAAAGCTTCATTAACAAACAATTTTTCATTTACAACTTCACCAAAGGTATAGCCTAAACGGAAATACCATAAAAATAATGACAAAAAGCTACCGAACATTCCAAACAAGATTGTATTCATTGATGTTCCTAACACATCATTACCAATAGCTGTGCCACTGGCTTCTAATTCTTGACGTGTAATACTTGTATGATGCTTTTTTATTTCTAACAGTCCTGAACTCATCGCTACAGCAGCTTCGGCAATTGCACCCAAACATGAGAAGATCGCTACGGCTACTGCAATCATCGGATAACTTAAGCCCGGCATTTGTGATAAACCAACTAAAATTTCACCTGATTCAGGTCCTAATCCTGCTGATTGTGCACACCACTGACAGAATAAAATTAACACACTTACCATTAAGCATACAGCAAAAGCTGCATAGAAGGAATTTTTTGCTACAACATAGTCATGTGTTCCTAAGAAAATAATCGTAACTAATTTTAACGGAATAAAAATCAAAATTATAATTGGAATATTAATTCCCCAGGAAATCAAAATTGCAACCAAAATTAAAAGCAAGGTGTTGATTAACACACTAAAGAAGCTTCTGATTCCTGTCTCTCCACCAACGATTGCCATCAAAAGTGCTAAGACACCGATTAAGACAACTAACGTGCTCATTTAAGTTCACCTTGTCTTTCCTTTTCTTTTAAGAACAATAAACTGCAGCCTGTTGCAAAGACTACTGTCAAAACAATACTAATTGCAGAAATCACACTCTGCGTTGCTCCTAAGGATAAAGTGAAGCCAAAAGTTGAACCTAAACTGTTATTATCACGCAAATACAAAATGGTCATTGGCAATGCTTCAGCGATAAAGATCAAAACTAAAACATTAATTAATGGTCCCATAATCTCTTGCCCCATCGTTCGACCACTTTGAATTAATTGCTTTACAGTAATATCTTCTTTGATTTTTACAACTTCATATAAACTCGAAATAATATCAGTTGCTTCATCCATTACGGCTCCTAGCACCCCTAATAAAGTTTGTGCCAAAAAGATGCCGCGTGGATCTTGGGTTGCATAATCGCCCATTTCGTATTTCATTTCCGATTCACCAGTTAATCTCATAATTAAATAGCAAAGCGCAAATGAAACGAAAACACCGAGTAAAGTTGCTAGCCATGTCGCCAGCATTTTTTTATTTAACCCTTGAACAATTAACAAACTTATAAATGAAAGTACAATATCCGCAATACTGAATAGTAAAATAATCATGCTTCCATTTAGTTTTACATCTAAAAAGATTATGCCGTAAAAGACAAGCCAACTTAATGCCATTGAAACTATTAAGGCAATTGTATGTTTACCTGCCATCGCAATCATTAGTGCAATAGTTATTGTTAAGACCATTACTAAAACCCAATCTCTTTTTGGATTCCCCAGCGCAACATCATTTTTCTTAATATTGACGAAAACACGTTGACCTGAGCGATATTTTTGGGTAGTTAATTGTGAAGGATAATACACATTTTTTACGGTATAAACATGTCCGCGATGCTCACCAGACAAAATCTTCAAATGTAAAGTTTGTTCTCTGGTTTCATCAGCATTGTTATAAACATCTTTATTTTTCTCTACTAATCGATCTTTAATTGGCTTATCTAAAATGACTGCCACATCATCTTTTTGATAAACCCCACTTAAAAAATAAGTACCCGCGGAAAGACAAAGACCGAGTACTAAAACAATTAGTGCAATCCAATATCTTTTCTTCATTTTTATCTCCCTTACATCATCTCTTTCTACTTTAAAACAAAAAGCGACTTCTTATAAAGTCGCTTTTACTTTTCTTAATAATTTAAAAATCGTTGCCACCAATGCTGCTTTTTAGGCTGCAGTTGCATGTCTTGGAGAGTGCGATGAACGTTAGCTTTAGCCTTTCGCTTCTCTGCATTTTCTCGCGCTTTTCTTAAAATTTCCTCGTGAAGCTCTTCTTTTCCTTTACGTTTATCATGTAAAATTTCTTCTCGTTTTTGCTGACGAGTAACTGGCTGCTTCTCAGGTTGATTACGAGAAACAATCCTAGAAATATCTGGCATCGCTGCAATTTTCGGATCAACATCTTTATCTGCTTTTACTTTAGGTAATTCTTGTTGATTCTTAAGTAAAAGCTTGTTTTGTTCTTCAATCCGATTTAGCTGCTTTCGTAAATTATCAATTGCAGTATTTTGACTAGCAATTGTTTGCTGTAATGCACCGAATAACTTAGCTACCTGCTTAGGATCCATCAACTGATTTTCGCTATGTACTTCAGCTTCATCAGCCTGATTGTTACTCTCCTTTTGATCACTAACTGCATAGATTTGACGAGCCGCATCTTTTAAGGTTAAGCCATTATTTTTCGCTAATTTATGAAAAGCATCGATATCATCAATATCTTTTTGACGATACAATCTTGATTTTTGCTTTGTTCGTTCAAAATATTGATCATTACCTATGACCTTTTCAATAATTAACGAATATTTTCTCAAAGTGGCTACGCTGATTCCCAATTTTTTAGCAGCAACACCGGGCGCATCTAATTCCTCAAAATCATGCTTCTTACTTGTCATTCAATCTTACCCCTATATTAATCATGCTTATGAAGTAAAGTCTTCTTGTGATCAAATCTTTCTTGACCCACTTCAATTAAACGAGTAATTAATTCAGTATAAGGAATACCTGCTTCTTCAAATAGCTTTGGATACATACTGATATTAGTAAATCCTGGCAAAGCATTTACTTCTGTCAAAACAACTTCACCACTTGGAGTAAGCATTGAATCGATTCGAGCTAAACCTGAACATTCAGTTGCTTGATAGACCTTTAATGCATTGGAACGCACTGTTTCAACTACATCATCTGGTAGATCTGCTGGAATTTGTAATTTAGAAGTTGAGTTATCATCGTATTTATTTTCATAAGAATACCAAGAACCAGCAGCATTAGTAATTTGGCCAACACCAGAAACGATCGGCTTATCATTGCCTAAAACGGCTGTTTCAACTTCTGTACCTGGAATAGTTTCTTCAACTAAAACCTTATCATCATACTTAAATGCTTCATCTAAGGCCTTTTGATATTCATCAGCATTTGTTACATGGCTAACACCAACAGAAGAACCTTGATTAGAAGGCTTAACAAATAAATCCTTACCTAATTTTTCAGCAACTTTTTCGTAGTTTAATTTGTCATTATTTTTATCATCATATTCAAAGCGTTTGACAGCAATCCAATCTGCGACTCTTACTCCAACACGTTGAGCTAAAATCTTGGTGAATTCCTTATCCATTGTAACTGCGGCTGCCAAAATATCGTCACCAACAAATGGCTTATCTAAAATTCTGAATAAACCTTGAAGTCCACCATCTTCACCCAAGTTACCATGAACGATTGGGAAAAAGATATCAATTTCAGGTAAATTTTCTAATTCAATTAAGTTAGAAATGTTATGAACTTTATGAGGATTTTTAACTTGATATTTTGGATCCTTTAAAACTTTAAAGCTTTCGTCTTCATCAGCGAAATAGCCTTCATTAGTAATCCAAATGGGATGAACATCGAACTTATCTTTATCGATTGCATTATAGATATTATGACCTGATACAATTGAAACTTCATATTCGGATGAATTACCACCGAAAATCAAACCAACTTGTGTTTTTTTAACCATTTATTTTTACCTCTTAATAATTGTTACCATCATTTAATTATACGCAATCCCAACTAAAAAAACTAAAAATCCTTAAGTTTTTTTACTAAATTCTACCTTTAATTAGAGAGTATAATTAGTATATAGGGATAAAAAGGAGTAGTGCGATGTTTTTACGTAAATTTTCAGTCGCAGTCATTTGTAGTACTTTACTGTTTGTACCTAGTCTCAGCGTCAAAGCTGCTAGTTTTAGTGACGGCGAAATTATCCAAGTGCAGCATTTTCAAAAAGAATATGCTCATCTTGATAAAAAACAATATGACATAACTAATCTTTACCAAGTTAAACCACGCTTAAATAAAAAATTTAAGGCAGGTCAACTAAAAAAAGACTATATTTCAAAACAATTAGCCTATATTAATTACTATCGCAGCTTATTCGGTTTGCCAGCTATTACGACCACTAAGGCTGCTAATCTTAATGCCCAAAAGACAGCCGCAGTAATGGCCGCAATCAATGCTAATCCATTTATTAATCAACACGGTTTACCCAATGATGTTCGACCGAAATATATTAACCGGACAACTTGGAAAGTCGCTCAAGACACTACCGAAACTTCTAATTTGAATTTCAATGTTACTAATCAATCTGCCGGCGATGTTATCACCGATCTTTTAACCGATCACTATAATTTGACCGGAACTGATACTGGTCACCGGGCTTGGATCTTATCAACTCGCCTTTCTAGCACCGGAATCGGTGCCGCTTACGGAAATAATGGTTATCGTTACTCTGTTCAAAAAGTATTAAACGTTGATGATCTTTTCAACGAAGCTAGTCAAGAAACAGTGGCTTATCCAAGTAGCGGTCTTTTCCCGATTGAACTTGCTAAGGGTAAACGCGTTGCTTGGTCACTTTATTTATCAAATCGCAGCTACAACGGTACGCCTAAAATTACAATTACTGATCAAGATACAGGAAAAACTTATAATGCCAAAAACGTTAAGAATTTCAGTAAAAATGGTTATGGTAATTTTAAGACCGTTATTACCTACTTACCGGGCAAGACGCCTTTAGTTGCAGGTCATGCATACAAAGTTACGATTGGTAAATTAACAAAATATAGTTTTAAATTATTTAAAGAAGATACTAATACCCCATCTGAATCTGCATCATCTGCCGTAACAACTGTGCAAAAAGGTTCAGTTCAACAAGATACCTACTTGAAAACGGCATTTTCAAAGACTAGTGCCAAATTATGGGCCAGTTTTAATCCCCAAATCAAAAATCAAGATAGTTTCCATTATTTTGACGCATTGAAAAAGGGGCAATGGCACCAAAGCACCTTTTTAAGACGCGTCTTACAGGTAAAAAATAAGCAATAATTAACTTAAAAGATCTGAGAAATGGATAAAATCCTATCTCTCAGATCTTTTTGTTTTGTGTTTAAAATTAATACTGCCGTAGGAATGGTCCCGTCTTAGTTGAAACTAACTCACAGTTAATCGCAAAATTTTTACTAATAATTGGTTCAGTAATCACTTCTTGCGGTGCACCACTTTCCTTGATCTCACCCTTATTAAGCAAAATAACCTGATCACTAAACCGCAAGGTTTGGTTCAAATCATGTAAAACCATACAAATTGTCAGCTTTTTCTGTTTATTCAATTGGCGAAGTAATTTTAAAAAGCGATACTGAAAATGTAAATCTAAATATGTCGTTGGTTCATCTAAAAAAAGATATTCTGGTTCTTGCAGCAAAGCAACAGCTAACCAAACACGCTGCTGTTGACCACCAGATAATTGTGACATCAGCTTATCTTTTAAAGCACTGATCCCTAAATAATCAAGCATTTGCTCTATCTTGTCATGATCAACAGATGATGAGACTGTCATAAGAGAATGATATGGCAAACGTCCCATTTTTACTAAATCTGCAACGCTTATTTCATCATAAAGACGATTTTGTTGGTGCAGGATTGCTACTTTTTGTGCAAATTTATTTGCTGAAATTTGCCAGATATCTTGTCCATTTAATAAAATCTTTCCCGCTTGCGGCTGAACACTTCTAGTTAAGAGATTAAATAAAGTTGATTTTCCAGATCCATTTGGGCCAATAACTGTCGTAATTTGATTTTCTTTAAGTGCCAAAGATAAGTTAGTAAAGATCTTTTTTTGCCGATAAGCAAAATAAACATTCTCAATTTTAAGCAAAGTGCCGCCTCCTTAGCAAAATCAAAATCATAAATGGTCCGCCAATGATTGCTAAGATCACATTTGCGGAAATTTCATTAGGTGGGTTAATTGTGCGCCCCAGTGTATCGACAAATAATAAAAACCAAGCTCCACTTAATAACGAAAATGGCACAATTTTTTGATAATCATGTCCCAGCAAAAGTCGCCCAATTTGCGGAATAATAATCCCAATAAAGGCGATTACTCCAATGCAAGCAGTAGTAATCGAAGCCAGAATTACAGCTACTAATAATAGTGTGAAGCGCAATTTAGCAGCGGAGACTCCTAATGAACTAAGTTCGGCATCATCTACCTTGAGATAATTAGCCCAATGCATGATACAAATAACAAAAATAATTGCAATGGTACCGACAACTGCTAAATATAAAGTCGATTCCCATGTGCTAGTCGCAAGATTTAGCCCTGTAAAGTGATTGTCAGAAAATAAATCTTGAATACCTGTAAAAGCTGCATCTAGTGCAACCCCAATAATAATTAGTTGGTAAGGATCCATTTTCTTTTGAAACAACAAAATTAAAGTAAAACTGATTAATCCACCAATTAAGGCAAAAACCACCTTTCCAAAAAATAAGCCAGGTAAAACTAAACCAGCAACAATACTCAATAAACTAGCTGCAGAAGATACTCCCATAATCCCTGGTTCTGCAATCGGGTTACGTAATGCCGCTTGAAAAAAAGCCCCACTAGCTGAAAGTGAGGCACCTGCAACTAAGGCAGATAAAATTCGCGGTAATCTAATATTAAATAAAATATTTAAGGAACTAGACGATAAATGATTAAAATTCAGTTTGCTTGCACCATGAGTAAGTGCGAAAAAGATCGTCATTACTAACAATAAAAGCAAAATTATATTCGTCCATATCATTCTTTTTTTCATACTAATCACTTCTTTGGGTATAGCCAGTAACTTAACTTATTTAAAGCCCGAGGAACATTCATATTAGCTGACGCATTAAAGTCTGGTTGCTGTAAATCATAGACGCGCTTATCTTTAACGGCTTTCATATGTTTCCAAACTGAATTCTTGCGAAATTCTGCTTTAAATTGCGGCAAAGTCACATTCGGTAATGCATGTTCTAGGCGCAAAATCACATCTGGATTTTTAGTTGCTAAAGAATCATTGCTTGGTGATAAATAAATTTGCTGCTTAGATTGATAAACATTTTTCCCACCTGCAAGTTCAACCAAATTTCCAAGGTATGATTTATTAGTTAAAATCATATAATTTGCGCCTGGCAAACCCATCAAAATAAGGACTTTCGGAGCACGACCAGAAATTCGCTTTTTCGCGCGCGAAATTGCTTGATCAATCATTGAGATTTGAGTTTCTGCTTGTTTTTGACGATAATATTTTTTACCCAAACTAGTTAAAGTCGCTTTTAACTGCGCTACAGAATCCAATTTTAGATATGTAACATCAACACTCTGCTTCTTGAAAGATTCATTATATTGATCTTTTAGTGTTGAAACCGCATATACCTGCGTTGGATTAAGTGAAGCAATTTTTTCAACGCTTGGCTTCATTGGACTACCAATCTTTTCGACATTTTGATAACGAGCTGGTAGTTTAGCCTGCGTTTGCGGAACCCCTACTAATTTAATATCAAGTTTAGCGAAAATATCAGTAATTGCGGCACTAGTCGCAACAATCCGTTCATTTTCCGCAACTTTTTTATCAATAAAATATTTACCACCGATTGCAGCACCGATGATTACTAGCAAAAATATAATTAATCCTGTGATTAAACCTTTACGTTTCCTCATTTTTTATCTTTCTTATTTTCCGGTTGCTTTTTCTTAATTGATCTAGCACTAATGACAAAGAAGACGGCAGCGACTATTAAAACCAAAGTAGTTAATATTCCACCTAAAATCATATAATAGAACATTTTTTGATTGCGTTCATTATCAAGCCGATTCTTAATATTTTGCGCCATTCTTTCTTTTGCAAGCGCAGCTTGTTTTTGTGCGGCAAGTTGTGACTGTCTCTTTGCTTGTGCTAATGCATCTGCATCATTATCTGTATTTTCATGCTCATTTTTTACATGGCCAGCGTGATGAAAACTAGCAGAAGATAATTTAGGCAAATTATGATTATCAAAAACAAAAGAAATATTATGTGTTGCTTTGTAAACGCCTGGCACATTAATCTTTATTTTACTAGAGATTTCATGCTTTAAATCAGCGGTTTCAAAACTATATTGATAATCGTAATCTGAACCATGCCGCTTTTTTTGAACATTTAACGGACTCTGATTATCGATAGATAGTACTATTACTGGATATGGACTCAAACTCTTCTTGGTTCGAATCGTCATCGTTACCAAATACTTTTTACCATCAGCTTTTACTTCAGCTGGTCGAGCATAATAACCATTGGCCATTGAAGTCTGATGTGTTCCGTATTTATAAGTATGATAATTTACCTTTTGTGCAGAATCATTTTTGTTAAAAAAAGTTAGACAAAACAAAAAAATGAAGGGGATCATCATCAGTTTAGCTGAATTTTTCATGCCTTTTTACTTCCCTTCATTACTTTTTTTCTTAAAATGATTGCACCAGCAATTATCAAACCATCAATCACAATGAAAGTCGCAATAACTGGTAAAAAAGGATACCTAATTAAACTAATGTTGGCGTAAGTACTCTTTTTGGGTGAAAATTGCGGTTTAGTTGCCTTGGGCACCACTGCTTTACTTTCTTGGCTAGCTTGAGCTTTCTTTTGTGGCTTACTTTCTGTAGCTGGATTTTCGTTGTCACTATTTGAATTTTCAGTAGCAGAATTAGCTGGAGCAGTATTGGCTGAATTATTAGTGTCCGAATCCTTATTTAAAGCTGCAACGACAGTAGAACTGTGACTAACATCTTTAGCCCCGAAAACAAACCAAACTTTAAATGTTCGATTATTAATATTGGCAATAGGTACACTCAATTTAAGCGAACCAGATGCTTCTTTTTGCAATTGCTTCAAAGACTTAATGTGCGTACTATATGTCCACACATCCATTTTGCCATCACGATAGAATTTTCTGGACGTAATTGGCCCGAGCGAAATTGATAATGGTCTAAATTTAACCAGACCGTGTTTTACCTTAACTTTCAAAATTAAGGTATAACCTGAATGTGTTTTTACTAATTTTGCACGATGAGTATAAAAATTATTAGCAGCGGATACACCACTATGATCAGCTTTTTTTACAGTGTAATCGATATACTGCAGCCGTTTATTAGCGGTGACGACGGATGCTTTTTTTACTAACCTTTTTGTGTGAACGTGTCTTTTTGACGGATTTCTTGTACTTCTTAGAAGTTACCTTTTTAACACCAGAAACCTTACCAAACTTTACCCAAGCTTGTTCAGTCATATTTCCGCCAAAATTAATGGTGACACTCATTTTAGTCCAACCATTATTTTTGAAAGCTTTACCTGAAAAAACAAAGTCAAAGCTAGAATTATCTTTTGAAACTTTAGCTTTTTTGCCTTTAACACCATTGATCTTTAATGACTTAACAATTTTTTCGACATTTTGACCCTTGCCCATCGGACTATTTTTACCATCGACATGGATCGTTAATTTTACGACCCGGCCGTTTTTTACAGTAACTTGAGCTTTATTGCCGACAAAACCTCTGGCCATAGATTTAGCATGACTCTTATGATTTTTACTATATTTATAAACAGCCATCTTAACCGTTTTATTAGTCTGCTTTTTACTTGCAGCCAAAACCGTTGATGGTTGACTTACGCTAGGGGTTAATGGAGCTGCTGTGGTTAATAAAACTGTGCTAACAGCTAATACTTTAAGTAACTTCTTATTCATAATCTCTCATTCTCTCTTCTAAATAGACCTTAATGACTCTATTATAAAGAGCTTACGCAGTCAATGCAATCGGTTACACTCTGGTATTTAATTTGGTTCATAAGAAGTTAGTAAATAATAAAATAACGAAAAAATTATTGATTTGGACCTGCCATTTGGTGAATAATATAAGCGTATTAGTTTTAGAGCTCAGGAGGCTTTTTATGAAGAAATCAAAAATCATCTTAGTATCATTATCACTTTTTGCTAGTGCTGCTACTTTAGCTCCAATCGCTAGCCCCGTTTTTGCTGCTAAGAGTATTGTTACTGAAAACAAAACTGCGAATGCAAAGGCAGAAGATGTTCAAACCATCAAGATGACTATCACGAAGACAGGTACAGACAAGCCTTCCGACGCAGCAATGTTTTTAGGAAAGAATGCAGAAGTTACCGTTAAAGATGGTAAGATCGTTAGCGTTAAGATCCACGTTGATGGTTCAACCAACCCAAGGACTAAGGGACAAAACATGGCAAAGATGGTTGCTAGTTTTGCTATTAATGGTGTTAAAGGTGAGCAAAAGAACATCGCTCAAGATGGTTCATCCTTAGACTTTATCTTCCCTGCTAGTGCTTATAAAGAAGGCAAAGGCACAGTAGAATTCCAAATTAATGCAATGGGCCATGCCATGGATGAAAAAGCTGATATTACTTTTGATAAGGTGATTTTACCAGCTGCAGATAAGACTGCTAAGAAGACAACTAAAAAGGCTAAGACAAGTCACAATAAGACTGTTAAGAAGGCTAAACAAACTAAGCACGTTAAGAAGGCAAAAAAGGCCCGCAAAGTTAAGCGGACTTTGAAGCACAATGCTTATATTTACAAGAAGAACGGTAAACGTGCTAACAAGAAAGTATTGAAGAAGCATCACCGCGTAAACACTTATGGTCGTGCAATTAAATTACATGGTAAATACTTCTACCGGATTTCAAAGAATACTTACGTTAAAAGAGCAAACTTTTAATTAAATTATCATTTTTAAAAAAGAAAAAAGACGAGTTTATACTCGCCTTTTTTCTTTTATCTGTTATTTTGTTTTTTACAAAACTTTAGCTAAAAAATCTTTTGCCCGGCTACTTTTTGGATGCGTAAATACTTCTTCTGGTTTACCTTTTTCTTGCAAGTAGCCATCAGCCATAAACCAAATCTCATCAGAGACTTCACGAGCAAAGCCCATTTCATGAGTTACAACCACCATTGTCATCCCTGAATCGGCTAAGTTTTGCATCGTTTTGAGCACTTCCCCAACCATTTCCGGATCAAGTGCACTAGTCGGTTCATCAAAGAGCATCACTTCTGGTTCCATTGCCAGAGCACGCGCAATCGCAACTCTTTGCTGCTGACCACCAGATAAACTTGAAGGATATTGCTTAGCTCGATCTTTTAAGCCAACTTTATCCAGCAATTCCAAGCCTCTTTTTTCGGCAGCTTCTTCACTCATTCCTTTAACCTTCATTGGCGCTAATTTAATATTTTCGATGACATTCATATTCGGAAAAAGATTAAAGCTTTGAAAAACCATCCCCATTTTTTCGCGCAATTCATCTAATTGCTTACCTTCTTTTAAACTAGCTAGGTCTGTTCCATCAAAAATAATTTTTCCAGAAGTTGGATGTTCCAAAACATTTAGGCAACGTAAAAGTGTACTTTTACCTGATCCTGATGGTCCAATAATACAGATAACTTGACCTTTATTTACTACCGCTGAAATATCTTTTAAAACTTCATTCTTACCGAAATTCTTTTTGAGGTGTTCAATTTCAATCATTGCTTTAGTCATTGTGTTTCATCCTCTTCTCGAAGTGATTTAAAATTCTAGATAAAGTAAAAGTCATAATAAAGTAAATAATCATCGCAATGAATAACGGCAATACTCCGCGGTAAGTTGACGTCTGAATTAATTGCGTTTGATACATCAATTCTGACACTCCGATGACAGATACTAAGGAACTATCTTTAAGCAAAGTTATAAACTCATTACCTAAAGCTGGCCAAATATTCTTAAGTGCTTGCGGAATAATGACATAGCGGTAAGTCTTGGCTTGACTTAAACCAAGTGATCTAGCTGCTTCAGTTTGTCCTTTAGCGATTGAATTAATTCCTGATCTAATATCTTCAGCCACATATGCTCCTGAGTTTAAGCCAATAGCGATAATTCCGGCAACAATCGCTGAAAGATTGGAAATGAGGTAGCCTACGCCAAAGTAAACAAATAAAATTTGCACCATTTGCGGCGTTCCCCGGATAAACTCAATGTAGCAAACAGCGATCCAGTGAATAATTTTCACTTTAGACAAACGCATTAAAGCTAAGACAACACCGAGAATAACCCCGATTAAAACTGAGAAAACGGTAATAACGATGGTGTACCAAATCCCCTTAATAAAGTATGGGATATATTTAGTCATGCCATTATTCTTTTTCGTTGTCTTCATGTATTTAGCGGCTGTGGGCAAATAATCTTTCTCGATCAAATTATCCTTTTTGACATGATTAATCGTTTTATTAACTTGAGCTACTAAGTCATCCTGTCCTTTAGCAATCGCAACGGCGTTACCTGCTTGGGATTCTTTTAAATCTGACTTAACAGCTAATAAACTAGGGTTATTTTGCGCATAAGCTTTTGCAATCAACTCTTCAACAACAACGCCGGTAACCTTGCCCGATTGAAGTGCTAAAACTAAATTATTAATCTTACCAAGGCCCTTAACGGTTGAACTTTTCATTTGTTTTTGCACTAATTGATATTGAATACTACCCGTTTGCGCACCAACCGTTTGACCTTTAAAGCTAGCAATATTTTTATATTTGTTCTTATCGCGCTTATTAATTAAAAAGTATTCACCACTTGGACGGTAATAAATTTTTGAAAAATCAACGCTCTTCTTTCGTTCTGGGTTTGGCGTCATCGCAGAAATAACCATATCAACTTTGCCAGTTTCAAGAGCAACTAGTAGTGAATCAAAACTCATATTTTTGATTACTAACTTTGCATCAAGGTCTTTAGCAATATCTTTAGCAAGTTCAATGTCGACGCCAACGTATTTGGTATTTCCATCCTCACTTGCTGTAAATTCAAGTGGTGGATAATCAGCAGAGGTGCCAACAACAAGCTTTTTAGTCTTTTTGATCTTTTTTAAGACAGTATCTTTAGCTACACTCTCATTGCTAGCTGCGTAAGAAGTTGAATTGAAATCAAAAACTGTCGCAAAACATAGTAAAATCGCAGTAAAAATCACTGTTAATTTTATTTTTTTCATAATTTCTCCTAATACCAATTTTCTATATAAGGATGGGTTAAACTTTAGTAAAAAAAGAAAGCCTAGAAAAATTTTCCCAGACTTCATTTTTACCTTATTTAGCCGTAGTAGCCTGCCAAGGAATTGCACATAAAATATAAATTATTACGCCAACAATGACAAAATCTAAGAAGACACTACTACTAATCTCTAATAGATAGCCTAAGCCACCAAAAGGTAGCGCCTCAACATTGAAAATTACCGGAATAATAGCTAATATTCCTGCAATTAAAATGAGCCAGAACCCAGCCCACATCCCTGACGCAGTAATATCATGAACTAAAGTCTTGACTGAACTTCTAGACTGCATATCACTGATTAATGAGATCGAAGCAATAACTGTTACAATCACAATTATTATATTAACTATAAATAATAAGACAGCAATATTAGCTCCCAAGGTAACAATATTTAAGTCAAATGCACGTGTAATAAAATAAAGTGCATTCGTATCTTGCTTCTTTAATTCGTGACGAATTGTTTGCGCATCACTTGATGCACCCTGATCAATACTTTCATTAATATCGGACAGAATTTGCTGAGCTAATTTTCTATTACTAATTTTTACCCAATGCAGTCCTAGTGAATAATCAATAATATGATCAGTAATCGGCTGGGTCTGCTCTACGGTTAATAAATTAGAATTAGCTTCGTGTTTTGCACCAAGTAAATCTGCTAATGTATCGAAATGAGTGTTTACTTGACGAATAACTACTGCCTGATTGTTACTAGTACGAATTTGTCCCTTCATAAAAGTTGGGTTCAAAAACGTTCCCGTTATCATACTAAGGGTAACAATTATAAAAATTAGAAAAGCCAAAGTTTGCTTATACTTTGTACTTTGTTCCTGATCCATTCGTCTTAAATCAGCTCTTGAGGCACCTACCATATAAATCCCCTTTAACTGATAATTTCCTTACCTTCATCAAACATTGTATCAATTGCATGATGAACATTTTCCATATCAGCAGTTTCAATAATCTTTTGTCCATCTTCTAGAGCTTTATTTATCTCTGTTTGACTGCAGTGACAAAAACTAAACATTAATGAACTAGTAGCGTAATTAGATAAATCTTCTGCAGTTAGATGATACTTTTTACGTTCGTGATAGAGTCTTCCCGCACCGATTGTGACAAAGGCAATTCCACTTTCAAGTTCATCTTTTGTAGCTTTTACACTATCAAAAAGATGCTCGTCTCTTACCCAGTCCATCAACATTACACCCCAATTATCAAGGGTGTCGCTATTAGTAAACGCTTGTGAAATAATGCGGTCTAAGCCTTCATCATGCATCCCTAACACACCAATAGTATAAATAAATGCTTTCATATGTGCATATGGTGAGAAATGTTCAATTTGATCATAATTATCGACTTGTGTACCTAAAGTAGTAAACAAATTACGAACGATATCACTAATTAATTTCGACTTATGTGGATAATATGATTGAAGCAAAGACTTAGAAATATTTGATTTTTCCGCAATCATTTGTAATGAAACGTTATCCATCCCGTTTTCTCTAATTAGACGAAAAGTATTCCCAAGAATAACTCTTCTTCTCTTCATATTTTTACGTCTAGCCATTGGTTTTCTCCCGTTAATACTTATTTTAATTATTTTTTATTATAGCAATCTGGAGCATTATATTATATAGAAAATCTGTAATTTTTAACAAAAAATAACCCTCATTAATGAGGATTATCTTTTTTATTATTAACTTGATTACTTCAAACGATTTTGTTCATCAAAAATTTGGTGAATAGAACGATCATTATATACATAATCAATTCCTCGTGCCAATAATTGATCGACAGAAATTCTAACCATTCTGTCTGGATAGCGCTTATGCTTGATAGTATCTGTTACTACGATTTGTTCAACTGGTAATTCATTAAGAACTTCTGTTGCATCCTTGGAAAGAAGGGCATGAGTAGCTGCAACATAAACCTTAGTGGCACCAGCTGCTAAAACTGATTTAGTTGATGAAGCAATGCGTGAACCAGTGTCAATCAAATCATCAACAATGATACATTTCTTACCCTTAACGTCACCGATCATATCGTGAACTTCAGTATCGTAACGGGCACCACGTTGATCAACAATAGCAATTGGTGCGTCAAAGTATTGACCAAAGTTACGAGCAAGCTTTGCGCCTGAGTGATCTGGAGAAACAACGACAACATCATCGTCACCCTTAACTGCAATACCGTTATCTAAGAAATATTGTGCAAGAAGTGGCATTGCGTGCAAATGATCGACTGGAACATTGTAGAAACCTTGAATTTGAGAAGCATGTAAATCAAGAGCGATCAAACGATCCATTCCAGTAATTTGCAATAAGTTGGCAATTAATTTAGCTGTAATTGGTTCACGTGAACGAGTTTTGGTATCTGAACGTGAGTAAGCCAAATATGGAATTACAACATTAACATTATGTGCTGAAGCACGGTGCAAAGCATCTAAGATGATTTCAAGTTCCATGAAGTTTTCATTAACTGGATCTTGAATAGATTGAATCACAAAGGCATCACAACCTCTGACAGATTCACCAACGTTGACTTGAATTTCACCATCGCTGAAGTGATGGACAGCTGTTTCGATTAATGGACGATTCAAAATTGATGCAATCTTTTCGTTTAATGCAGGATTACCACCCAAGCCGATAAGTTTCATTGGGTGTAATAATTCGTGAAGTTCTTCCTTGTTCATAGCTACCTCTTTTGAATAAAAAATTATATACAGATCTATTATATACAAAAAAGCCATTCTTAGAAATAAAAGAACGGCTTCTTTTGCGATTTATGTAATTAGTATGCAATAAAATCTTAATTATCTTGAAGAACTTTAGTAAAAATAGCACCTAAGGCTAAAAAAATGACTATTGTCCAACCATTTTCTACTTCAAAAGGTAAGAATGAACATAAGTAGAATAATAATTTCAACATAACATATTCATTCACTAATAATTGGACAAACCATATGAGCCTTTTCTTCACTCCTAATATAATAAAAACCACTCCCAAAAAGAAGTGGCTCTTATTTTAATACCAGCTTGGCTTGTCGCCTTCAGTACCCGGCTTACCTAATCCAATTGACTGCTTAACATCTTCTTTAGGATTCTTAATCAAATGGTAAACATAAGCAGCAACCGATTTTCTTGAAACTTCAGTATCAGTGATTGGTTCACCCTTCTTCGATTTTTCGTAGTCAACTTCATTCTTGTTGTCCATCCAAGTTGGACTAATAATCGTATAATCAAGATCTGAATCTTCAATTCTCTTAGCTGCTTTAGCGTATTCAGTAATGTAATCACCTAAAGTTTCTTTATTCCATTCACCAAACTTACCAGGAACTTCATCATAAATTCCTAAAGTTGAAATCCAGATTAATCTTTTTACATTTGCATTATGCATTGCTTCAACTACTGCTTCAGCTTCAAGATCGATATCATCCTTGCCGCCTAAGTTAGCGTAGACAATATCTTGACCCTTCATTGCTTTTTCAAGCTGAGCTGCATCTGTTGCACTACCTTCAACAATTCTTGCTTGACTTTTAGCATCTTCCATTCTTTTGGCATTACGCAAGAATAAAGTAGTTTCAACATCTTGATCTGCAAACAAAAATCTTTCAGCAATTTGAGCAACTTGTCCGTGTGCCCCAAGTACTACAACCTTAACCATCGAATTTCTCCTTTTTTAAAACTTCTTAATTATATTCTAGCGCAAGAAGAAAGCGATTTAGTGTAAAAATACTTATTTACAAAAATCTTTTATCAAATCTAGCATTTTCAAACTTTTAATCGCATAAGAATTATGAGTTTGTCTTGGCATTAAAATTAGCCGCCCATTTTGCATTAATTGACTATACCAGCGAACGTGTTCAACTTTAACCCAATCTTTTTCACCAACCACACATAAAGTTGGTGTTTCAATTTTCTTTAAATCATCTTCAGAAATAAAACTTTCAGTTAATTCAACACGGCTATCACGGTCAAACTTGAAGAAACGTTGAATCCCTTCAGTTAAGTAGTGGTATGGATGAATTCCGGCACCATTGACAAAGACTCCAGCCACAATCATTTTCTTAAAGATTTTAGAATTTTCACTTGCCAGCATCATTGCCACTAAACCACCAGCATCAAAGCCAACACAATAGCAGCCTTCAATTTCAAGCTGCTTCATAAATTGCTTAACGTCTTCAGCTTCTGTATGGTAGTGCTCGGCACTATCGCCTTCACTAAGACCGTGTCCTCTCATATCAAGAACGTAAACCGTGTAATATAAAGAAAGTGGCGGAACAATTTTGTCAAACATCCCACCATCTAAGTGATGTCCATGTAAAAGAAGAAGTGGCTCACCTTTTCCTAACTTATGATAATAAAGTTGAACTCCATTAACCTTTTCTTTCATTGTTGCTCCCTTCACTAGCTTGAAGTAACTTTTGGCTAGTATTTTCTTCTTTTTTAGCTTTATGTTCTTTAATCATACTTTTAACAATAATTTTTCCGATAGAATAGTTAGCCTTAATATTATCGGGCACCATTTTCAAACTAAAGTTGTGAACCATGCTATCTTCGCGTTGCCAATAATGATATAGCGGCTTACTTTCGCAATAAAAACCATCAGTTAAAGAAATATACTTTGCATTAAAAATTTGGTCTTCCATAAATGCTAGTTTTTTAACGAAAAGCAAATTATACTTGCGAACAACCGACGTCTTATATCCTTTATTCCAAGTGTAGCCTTTAACCGGTGAAACAAGCAGCTTGTTGAAAAAGAAAGATCCCATCGGATTAATCAATTGGCGATAAGTTTGCCCCTTAGTTAAAAGGCTACTAATTTTCTTTTTAGTTGCAGGCATAGTCTTATTCTTATTTTCATAATCCATCCAAAATCCGCAGCAAACCATTGCAGCTTCAGGATGCGCATGAAAAGCACGTACAAAAAAGGCGGTATAATCTGGATCAACCCAGTCGTCGCCATCGTGGAAAGTGAAATATGGTGTATCAACATTGTTCATTCCAACATTACGAGCATCGGATAAACCGCCATTAGGCTTATTAATTATTCTATAATATTTAAATTGTTTACGATAACTTTCAGCAATTTCTTTAGTTCGATCAGTGGAACCATCATTAACTATCAATAACTTAAAGTTTTTATCGATTTGTTTAGCTAAATGATCTAGCGCTCTAGCTAAATATTTTTCCATGTTATAACATGGCATAATTACAGTTAGTTCTGGTTGCTCTAACATATTTATCCTCCATATTTGTTTTATTATACCATCAACTGTATGAACATAATTTAAAAATGGACTTGGTTAAAAATAGTTAAATTTATGACAGATGTTGACTTCCTTTAAAAATCGTTTAGTATAATGTTCTTATCATAACAAGGAGAATAAATTATGAAAAAGTTACTTACAATTTTGTCTATTGTCCTAACCTCTTCAATCACCTTTTTAGGCTTTATTAAGCCCAATCAAGTTAGAGCTGATGATGATACTCCAGTAGTTACTATTGGTACATCATTAACAAATGAACAAAAACAAGGCACAATTAAAACTTTAATTCAGCCGCTTAATCGTGGAAACTATCAAACTATTACTATTACCGGTAGTGATTTAGTTAAATACCTCAATCCTTCAGGAGATAATTTCACAACTTCTTCTGGCGTCTGGTCCAGCGCCATGATTCAAAAGACCAGCTCTGGTTCAGGAATCAATGTTAAGATTCTTGATTACAATGGTAAAAACAATATCACAACAATCACTGCTAACCAGTACAAAAACGCCGCTTTAACGGCCGGAATAACTGACGCTAATATTTACGTAACTAGTGCTGTGCCAATTGATGGCTCTGGTGCGTTAGCTGGTGTATATGCAGCTTATGCTAAAAATGGAGACGCATTAAATCAAAAGCAAGTTAATGCCGCTCAAGATGAAATGAACACTTTGAGTAAAATTACTCAAGCAAATAAAAATAAGGACGGTTATACTGACTCACAATTAAATAATGCAGTTGCTGGAGCCAAGAATGATATGGCAAAGATCGGAAATAATATTTCTGATAGTCAAATTCGTGATATCGTTAATAATCAAATTAAGATTAATCACCTAGGTAACACGGTTAACAATAATCAAAAGAATCAAATTATCAATTTGTTAATAGAAGTTAGAGATTCTGGTGCACTTAAAAATGGTGATTTTAAGCAACAAGCTTCTGCTTTATCACAAAATATCCAGAAAAATGCTAAGAGTATTTTTGATAAATTTAATACACCAGAAAATAGAAATTGGTTCCAACAAATTTGGGATAATATCGTTAGTTTCGTAAGTCACCTCTTTGGTGGAACAATGATTTTAACTAAATAAACAGTAAAAGTGAGCAGGAATTTTCTTCCTACTCACTTTTTTACATTTCTTTATCCATATATTTATTTAATAAATGATCGACAAATTCATTACCTTCATTGTTTGCATGGCCTTTCGTCCATTCAAATTTGGCATCAGGAAATTGGGTTAAAAGCTGATCAATTTCTTGCCACTCTTCCTTATTAGCAAGTGGTCCTGAAGATTTTTTCCAGTTTCTCTTTTTCCACGATTTTAGCCAGCCTTTATTGATTGGATTAAGAACATATTGTGAATCAAGAACAAATAATAATTTTTGATCATTGAATCCTTTTTCAATCAATTTCTTTAATGCATTAATAAAGGCGGTCTGCTCCATTTTATTATTTGTAGCACCATATTCACCACCAGCATCAGAAATTTTCCCATCAGCCCACTTGATCAAGTATGCCCAGGCCGCTTTATCTGTCTTCTTAACATGGCCACCCCTAAAGACACCTGTATTGCGGGTACCACCATCGGTATAGATAGTAGCGAAATAATCGGCAGCGTTTGATTTTGGATAAGCAGTTTTTGTCTTTTTAGTAGTTTCCTTTTTTATCGAAATAATTTTTCTATTCTGACTAACATTTACAATCTTCTTAATCGCGTTTTGTAAATTATCCTCATCTTTTTTCAATACCTGTCCCTGAGTCTCCTTATTCCAGTTCAGATAATCTGTTGCTTCAGTAATATTTTTAAAGGATTTATATTCCGCACCCGAAAAGCCGTCAATTTGCGCTTTGGCCTCATCCCAAGTACGATAAATACCCGTTTTTCTTCCTTTTTTTACAGCATAAAATTTCATAATAACCTCGTTCATATAAATCAATCACTCAATGTTAAAATATATATTAACAAATAATTCTTAAGGTGGTGTGCTATGTTCTTTAACAGTAAAAAATATGCTCAAGAAGCTGAAAAAAATAAAAAAAGTAAGCTTTGGCAAGAACCTAGCATGTTTAGCATGATCACGGTAGGGCTTTTAGCTAGTTTTGCCCCTACGCGCCCATTTTTGCGGATGCATAAAAAGCGGATAGAGGACCATGTAACAGTCGAAAGAAATAATGCTAACTTTGAGCAAGTTCCCATTATCTACTTTCACGGTTTTCGCGGTGGTGACTATACTACTAAAGTTTTAGTTGAACAGGCACTAAAAGATAAACAAAATAAAAAATTTTTAAAAGTAACGGCTGATTTATTTGGAAATTTCAAATTGGAAGGAACTTGGACAAACGATCGTCAACCTGTAATTCAAGTAGTTTTTCGGCAAAGAATTGTCGGAATCTATGGCATCGACTACTATTTAAGCTTTATTTTGCCATTTTTAGCTAAGCGTTACGGTTTTAAGACTTATACTGCTGTGGCACACTCGCTTGCTTGCCCATGCGTTATCCGAACCGAAATGAAGCACAGTAACAATAA
Source organism: Candidatus Lactobacillus pullistercoris (assembly GCA_018883635.1). Taxonomy (GTDB): domain Bacteria; phylum Bacillota; class Bacilli; order Lactobacillales; family Lactobacillaceae; genus Lactobacillus; species Lactobacillus pullistercoris. The sequence goes on along the minus strand of JAHLFT010000070.1, from coordinate 36,033 downwards.
AAATTTTCCTCATTTAGATAAATGTGCTTTTATTGCTGGCCCATTTGACGGCGTTACCTACTTGGGTGATATTCCGAATGTTAATGTTTTAAATGAAAAAGGGCGCCCAACCATGATGAATCCGCACTATCTTTATCTTTTATTCAGAAGAAAAAGATTTAATTCAAATATTTCAGTATTAAATATCTATGGTAACGTTTTGGATAATACTAATACTGATAAATTCATTTCGGTTGTTTCTGCTAAAAGTATTCGCTATATTTTGGCACCAAACGCTCATTTTTACCAAGAGGTCGAAATTCGCGATAAAAAGAATGCGGAACACAGCTGGATGCATGACAACCCATTTGTCATCGGAATTATTGATAAATTTATTGGAATAAAAAAGTAAACTTTGGGGGAATCTTGTGATTTTACTACACGATATTTGGCGAATTATTCTTATTACCAATACCATTCTCGCCTTTTACATCGTCTTCCATAGAAGAAGATCTGTTTCTACTACATGGGCTTGGTTAATTATTTTAATCGTTTTACCAATTCTAGGCTTAATTCTTTACGCATTTTTTGGACGAGGGATTTCACAAGAAAATCTCTTTGCGATTAACCGGCAAAAACACCTCGGCTTGCGCAATGTTCAAAAGACGATTGCCCAGCCTCCTAAAAAAACTAGGCCATCTGATACGAGTAATAAAGGTAAAATTGCAATCAAGTTTTTTAATAAAAATGAAGATACGCCTTTAACCAAAAATAATCATGTAACTTTGTTTAATGATGGAAAAGAAATGTTTAAGGCGCTCTTAAGAGACATTCAAAATGCCAAAGAGACGATCAACATCGAATTTTATACTTTTTACAATGATGAGATTGGTAATAAGGTCCTCAATTTATTGATTAAAAAGGCTAAAGAAGGCTTAGATATTCATTTACTCTATGATGCTTGGGGATCAATGGGAGCCACTACATCTTGGTTTAACCAGTTGCGCAAAGCCGGTGGACAAGTTTTGCCGTTTATTACTTCACGCAACATGATTACTCGTTACCGGATCAACTACCACTTACACAGAAAGATTGTCGTTATTGATGGCGAAATTTCTTGGACTGGTGGTTTCAATATTGGTGATCAATATTTAGGCAAGAAAAAGAAATTCGGCTACTGGCGCGATAGCCAAGTCAGAATGGTGGGATCAAGTTCTTTACTTTTACAAGAACGCTTTGTCATGGATTGGAATGCTTCAATTGATAAACACACAAAGGTAATCACCTACAATGAACGGCTTTTTCCTAATCTAGATGAAACCGACATTGATAATGGAGATGTACCAACACAGGTTATCTTCGATGGTCCTGATCGTTATGATTCTTACATGCGTAACGGAATGATGCGGCTAATGCTTTTAGCACGAAAACGTTTATGGATTCAAACCCCCTACTTGATTCCTGACGATGCGATGTTTGCAGCTTGGCAGACAATTGCCAGTTCTGGTGTAGATGTCAGAATCATGATTCCATGTAAACCTGACCACCCATTTATTTATCGTGCAACTCAGTGGTATGCCAATGAATTAACCCGCAGCGGTGTTAAAATTTACATTTATAATAATGGTTTTCTTCATTCAAAAACGACGGTGATTGATAATTTATACTCAACGGTTGGTTCAATGAATCAGGATTACCGCTCTTATAGCTTAAATTTTGAAGATAATGTTGTTTTTTACGATAAAAAGTTTAATAAAAAAATGGCAGATAGCTTTGAAGAAGATATGAAACATTCAACTTTATTAACTAAAGAAATGATCAAGAAGCAAGGAAGCTGGCTTAGAACAAAGCAAAGTATATCAAGAATGCTATCGCCAATTTTGTAAATTGTTAAGGGTAAGAAAAAAGAGATTAGGAAAAGCAAACCGTATGTAATTTTAAAAAATATTGCCGCCAATGAAATCTAAGATTTCAAAAACTTGTGATAATCAAAAAGAGATTAAAAATTAATTTAATCTCTTTTTGATTTTAATAAAATAAAAGATGATCATTTGACCGTCATACTTCACATGACTAAAGTCATATTAGCATTACTCTTTTTCTCATTTATGTCCTATTACATGAGTTACATTTACTTCTTGATAAGCTAAACCAATTAACCAGTAACAGAACCTAGCTATTATAGTCAGTAGCTTTTTTGGCTTTCAAAAACACCATCATTTCTTACTTTCAGGCTTAAGCTACTTTCTAGTTTTAGGCCAATTCTTATGTGCTCTACCGCCTCTCCAACTTGAACAATTATGAACACGATGACCTCTAGTATTAAGCACATCACTATGTTTCCAATATCTATGATCAGAATGCCGTCCATCAAATCTATTACAATGCACATGAGTACCTACAGATACATGTTGCCCATTTCTTTGACCAGCATATGCTTCTTGTCCATAAATAAACAGTGGTGAACCACTAGGAATATTTTCTAATCCATTTCCAGCATCCATTCTTGCTAACGCAAGATTAAAATTAGCTACTTTTACAGAATGATCAGGTAACTGTACAAACGAAGCTTCTAATGGATTATTTGCTAACTCTGGAGAACTGGAGTAAACTTTAGTAAGAATTAAATATCCATTCTTGACTTTCATACTAATAGTGTTATCATTAGCTACAATATCTTTTATTGTAGCTAATGCATCAGCAGGTACTTTATCATAATTATAAGTAGCTACAATTTCAACCGTAATATCCTCAGCAGCTAATACATTAGTAGAGGAATCCTTTAAAGTAAAAAATAAAGTTGTGAATGCTAAAAGAAAAAGAATAATTGAAGATCTAATTCGTTTAATATGCATAATTTATGAGCATATTATAATACATTTATAAAAAAAGAGTACATATTATGGCAAAGAAATTAAAAAAATATGTAATATCTATAATTGCTTTATTTTTCCTATTATTGCTAAGTCTTTTCTTTAAAAAAATATATACAGAATATAATCTTAAAAAAATTACACAAATACAAATTCAAAGAGATAAATTTACGTCTAATAAAAAAACCTTAGCTTATTTAAAGCGAATTAATAAACCAAAAATTGATATTGATAGTGACAATCAAGGATCAGGTAATATTTTATATTATGTTGAAAAAATTAATGGTAATTATTTCGATGTAACCTATATAAAAAGTAATGAAAAAATAAAACTTCATTCTATTTTTATTCATAAAAAATAAGCGATTATAATCACTTGAACATTACGTATTCTAATCTAGTTCTAGACTATCTCGCTTATTTCTCAAATAGTTTTTCCACTCAACTTTTATAACGTATCTCTTATTTCAATTTGAATTTGATGATCAGCGTATTTTTGCAAAGTTGAAATTATTTCATGGACATCGCGTGAAAACTGCAAATTATATTGTCGTCCATTTTTTGTCCCTAAAATACAGATCACTGATGGCTTCTCTGTCAGCGGTAAATTAATCAAAAGAACGTGATCAATGTCCGCATACTTTAACGTTCTTTTAAAATAGCCGGAAACAACCGCTCTCTTAGAAGTAAAGCCTGTAAAGCCATCGGTAATACTCACCAGTAATAATAATGCCAAAAAGACGTTTATTCCTACTTCTTCTGTTTCAATATAGTTCCAGGTGAAGCCTAACCAAATAATAAAAATCGTCCAGAGCAAAAGAGAGATTCGATATTTACCTTTCAACTCAAGATTTGCTTGCCAATACCAGCTATAACAAGCGTAAATAAACATGGCAACATTAATTAAAATATAAAAACTCGACATCCCTTGCAAAATATTTCACCCCTTCGATTTTCTTTTACTTATTATAACAAAGAACTGAACTATAATTAATCTATAAGACTTTAGCGAAAGGAGCTTATTAATGGATAACGAAGAAAAAATTTCAGTTTTAAAAGAAGATATTGATAAAGCAAAAAATGTAGTTTTTCTAACTGGAGCCGGTGTTTCAACCCACTCAGGAATTCCCGATTATCGTTCAAAGAGCGGGATTTATAATGGTGTGTCAGAAATCCCAGAAACAATTCTGAGTGAAGATACTTTATTTAACCGCCCCAAATTCTTTTATGATTTCGTAATGAACAATATGTATTTCCCTAAAGCTAGCCCAAATACAGTTCATGACAAAATAGCGGAAATTTCTAATAAAAAAGGAACGTTAATTACTCAAAATATTGATAGACTAGATAGTAGAGCAGGCAATAAACATGTAATCGAATTTCACGGAAATTTATATAATATTTACTGTACTAAATGTCACCAGCCTGTGACTTACGAAGAATACGCTAAAAGTTATCTTCACAAAGATTGTGGTGGAATTATTCGTCCAGGAATTATCCTTTATGGCGAAGCAATCAATCCAGAAACTTTAAATAAATCTGTCGCTGCTATGCAAAAAGCAGATCTGGTTATTATTGTTGGTACTAGTTTTGTCGTTTATCCTTTTGCGCAGCTTCTTGCCTATCGTAAAGAAGATTCAAAGGTTTGGGCCGTTAATAAGACTGCCATCCCCGCAAGTGGTGTAAATTCAATAATTGATGATGCAATTAATGTTTTTGAAAAATTATAATTGAATTTAAAAACAATGCTTGTTATCCTTATGGTAATTGTATTTATTTCGAAATAATTTAATTAGAAAGTGGTGATGATAATGGCAGATATTTTCTATTACGATTACGTAACTATCGCGCCATGGACCTACTTTCTAGCAACAACAACGGCCGGCCTTTCTTATGTCGGATTAGAAGGTGATGAAGCTAGCCCAATTTTTAGTTATTATCCTAACAGAATACTTGTACATGATCCTAAGCGTTTAGAACCATATACTACTCAATTAAAAGAATATTTTGCTGGTAAAAGAAGAAAATTCGATGTTGATATTGATATTTCAGAATTTGGAACACCCTTTCAACGTAGTGTTTTAAAGATGATTACCAAAATCCCTTATGGCTCAACTGTCAGCTACGGAGATATTGCCTCTTCACTTGATAGCGCAAGAAGTGTGCGCGCTGTTGCACATGCGGTTGCACTAAATCCAGTTTTAATTTTTATCCCTTGTCATCGTGTTGTCATGTCAAACGGAATGATTGGTGGCTACCGGTTAGGATCAAAAGAAAAAGCACGCTTAATTAATTTAGAAAAGAGCTATCTGCATGACAATTCTTAGAATGTATGCCCCGTTTTTTGATTTAAACAATTGGGCACACGTCTTAACCAGCGGAAAAGATTGGATGATCATTCTTACTTTAATATTAATGGAATGTCTTCTATCGGTAGATAACGCAGTGGTTTTAGCTGCACAAACTCAGGTTTTACCTACTAAGATTGAAAAAGAAAAATCCCTATTATATGGATTATGGGGCGCTTATATTTTTCGCTTTATCGTTATTGGAATCGGTACTTATTTAATTAACTTTTGGGAAATTAAATTAGCTGGTAGTATTTATTTGTTCTACCTATCGTTCAAGTTTTTCTATGATGCTCGGCACCCAAAGGTTGCAGCAAAACACGAAAAAGAAAAAGAGCAGCGGAAGCGCGAACGAGAAGAAGAACGAGAAAAAATACACGGCAAAAAGAAGAAAAAACATGTACTATCGCTTTTCTGGCGGACGGTAATCTCGATTGAATCGATGGATATCGTCTTTTCAATTGACTCGGTGTTAGCTGCGCTTGCTGTTTCTGATAATCCTGTTGTTGTTTTAATCGGAGGGATGATCGGAATCCTCTGCATGAGGGGAGTAGCAGAAATCATCATCAAGTTGATGGATATTATTCCGGAATTGCAGCCAATGGCATATGTATTGATTGGCATTATTGCATTGAAATTATTTCTGGCACTTCCGCCATTACATTGGGAGATGCCGAATGTGCTATTTGCAATTATTGTTTTTGGGATATTAAGTTTGACAATCATTTTCCACTTCTTACGTGTTAAAAAGCATGGACACAAGCATATATAAAGAAAAACCACACGAAAAATTCGTGTGGTTTTTGATTTACATAAACATAAATCCTGCCCAATTTAAATCACTTCTAAAGCGCTCTTCAATCAGCATTGAATACACTTTTTCCATTTTGGGCGTTAATTCCGACTTCAATGCAATTGGTCGCAATTCAATTTCTAGCGTTGTTAGAATACGAGGAAAATACATATCCTTATCAAGATTCTTTCTTGCTTGAACCAAAGCTTGGCGTTCTTTTTCAGAAATTGTTTTATCTTTTAATAAAGTATCAACAGTATTTTAAAAATTATTTTCTTCTTTGATTCTCTTTTTTCTACCAAACATAATTATTTCTAACTACCAATCAAAAACTCCACTTACTAATCCATTAGCCCCAATAGCTGCATACTTTTCTAATTTAAGCTGGAGATCAATAACTGCCTTAGGCAAATCTTTTTCTGCAAAATTTGATTTAATCTGTCTTGAGCTGAAAAAGATAAACCAGGTAAATTATCAAAGATTTTTTTGACTTGTGAAGAAGAATTTTCATATAACTAATCTATTAACATTCTCATCAAATTATTACCAACTGCTAAATCAGCTACAATCCAATCTTTCTTTTTAGTAAGTCGATGACTAATATCAGTTAAAAAAGTAGTTTTACCTACACCACGCATCCCATAAACAATTGAAGTTTGATATGGGCTACTTGGATTTCCCAATTCTGTAATAAATTGTCTTTCTAATTGACCTCGATCTAAAAAAATCTCAGGTACTTTTCCAAACATTGGATTAAATGTTTTTTCATTTTTATATTTCTTTATATCTTTAAGTCCAGCTTTATATCTTACAAAAAAAGAAGTTACTTTTACCGTAACTTCTTTTCAACATATTCTTTTAGTACCACTGCCTGATTATGTTCCCGATTTTTTGCGCCATATAAAAACAGTACGTCCTCATCTTCTAAATGCTTCTTTACCATTTCAACAAATTCTGGTGTAAAATCATTTTGATTGAGTTCTTCAACATACTTACTTTTAAATTCGGGATATTTTTCATCTTCATGATTAAACCATTTCCGCAGTTCATTAGTCGGTCCAATTTGCTTAGCCCATTTATCTAAAGCAGCTTTAACTTTACTAATGCCGCGTGGCCACATCCGATCAACTAAAATGCGGTATCCTGCTGGTTGTTCATGATCATAAATTCTAACAAGCTTAATTTCTGACATAATTTTCATTCCTTCTTTTATCTAATTTTACAACAGAAAGGCAAATATGGATTATTCAACTTATTTTACCAATCATTCAACTGAAGAAATCGCTAAGGACCTGATTGGTCGGCCTTTAACTTTTGATAATGACAAAGAAAAATTAGGTGGTTATATCGTTGAAGCCGAAGCTTATCTAGGGAAAAATGACCGCGCGGCCCACTCATATGATGGACGGCGCAGTCAAGCAAATGAAGGTTTGTACCGCAAAGGCGGAACGATTTATATTTACTCCCAACGCCAATATTTCTTTTTCGATATCGCCTGCCAAGAAGAAAATGAACCGCAAGGAGTCTTGGTACGTGCAATTGAACCAGTCTGGGGAATCGACACGATGATTAAAAATCGCAACGGTAAAGACGGTGTTTTATTAACTAATGGTCCCGGCAAAATGATGCAAGCTTTAGGCATTCACAGCAGACATTGGGATTTACATTTTCTTAATGATTCTCCCTTTTCAGTCGATTTAGATGATCAACATAAAAAGCAAGCTAAAGAAGTTATTGCGGCACCACGAGTTGGCATTAATCAATCCGATCCTGAATGGGCTCAAAAACCCCTACGCTACTATGTCAGCGGTAATCCTTATGTTTCCGATATGAAGAAAAGAGATTACCTTGAAAATAATGGCTGGCAAGAAAAATAATTTTTTATTGACAAAAGATTAGTAATCGTTTAACCTTTTTATCAGTTAAATAATTTTCCCAATGCAATAGAGGTTGCGGTAATCACGAGTTTAATGTGAACCCACGAAGGTTTTGATCATTAAATTTAGGGTTATCGCCGAAACAAAGTTGTTTTTCGTGAAACATTTTTGTTGGGTTGCAGAAGCATATTCTGCAGACTGTCCTGGTTGTCCCCAGGGAGCGCTATAAGATTTGGTTTTAAGAACTGATGATTAAATACCTCGTTGTTTTTGGTAACAACGAGGTATTTATTTTACGCTTTTATTGTATTGGCTTTATGTAGAAAACATTGGAGGTTTTTTCATTGAAGTCAAGAAATAATTGGGTTGCTGCTTTGGTAGCGATCCTACTCAGCTTATTAATTGGAATTGGTTTTAGTAGTCACCAGACTGAGGCCGCTAAAAAGGATTCCGGGGTTTTAAAAATCGGAATGGAGGCCAACTACCCTCCATATAACTGGACCCAAACAAATAATGCTAATGGTGCGATTCCAATCGAAGGTTCAAAAACAACTTGGGCTAACGGTTACGATGTAAAAATTGCCAAGATTATAGGTAAGAAATTACACCGTAAAGTGGTAGCTGTTAAGACAGAATGGGACGGTTTACTTCCTGCCTTAACTTCTGGCAAGATCGATATGATCATCGCCGGAATGAGTCCAACCGCTGAACGTAAAAAGGCAATCAATTTTACTAAGCCATATCGTCGCGGTACTTTTGTAGTTATTACTAAGAACACTAGCAGATTTGCCAACGCTAAGAAGTTAACCGACTTTAAAGGCGCAAAATTAACTGCTCAACAAGGTACTTTCCACTACGATTTAATTAAAGAATTAAAGGGTGCTCACAGAGAACCTGCTATGCGTGACTTCTCTGCTATGCGTCAAAGTTTAATTTCTGGCACAATTGATGGTTATGTAGCTGAAGATACTGAATCAACTTCATTTAAGTTAGTTGACCCAGATATTAAAGCTATTCCAATCAGTAAGATGCCTGGTTTCCATGTTTCTGAAGAAGAATCTGTTTCTTCAATTGGGATTGCTAAGCCAAACAAGCAATTATTAAAAGAAGCAAATGCGATTTTAGCTACTATCCCAACTTCTGAAAGAACAAAGTTAATGACTGAAGCCGTTAAGGAGCAGCCAAAGACTGACAGTAAGACTAAGAACGGTAAGAAAGAAAGCTGGCTTGTTTCAACTTGGAAGCAATACGGCGGCATAATCTTAAGTGGTGTCGGAATGACTCTTCTTCTTGCCTTAGTTGGTACAATTGCTGGCTTCTTCATTGGTTTGTTAGTCGGTATTATCCGGACAATTCCTGTTCCAACTACTCGTGGTAAGCGTTGGGGACTTAACTTCATTAAATGGTTATTATCTGTTTATGTTGAAGTTTTCCGTGGTACACCTATGATGGTTCAGGCAGCTGTTATCTACTACGGTATTGCTCAATTCTGGCACTTGAATATTAACAGAACTGCTGCTGCCTTAATTATTGTCTCAATCAATACTGGTGCTTACCTTGCCGAAGTTATTCGAGGCGGAATTATTTCTACTCCTGAAGGTCAATTTGAAGCAGCTAGTGCTCTTGGGATGACTCATAATCAAAGAATGTGGCACATTATTTTACCGCAAGCAATTAGAAACTGCTTGCCATCAATTACTAACGAATTTATCGTTAACATCAAGGATACTTCTGTATTGAGTATTATTTCCGTATCAGAATTATTCTTCGTTGGTACAACTATTGCCAGTCAAACATTTAAGTTCTTCCCAACTTACTTAATGATTTCAGCAATTTACTTAATCCTAACCTTTACAATTACTCGAATCTTCAACTTAATTGAAAGAAGACTTGAAGGTAAAAAGAACTACAATTTAATGGCAAACCAAGTTCAAGTTGGTAATCCTAAGGATGCGGAGGCTAATAACTAATGACTGAAAGTAATGAAACAATTTTAAGCTTAAAGCATATGCAAAAATCCTTTGGCGATCATCAAGTTTTGCGCGATATTTCATTTGATATCAACAAAGGTGAAATTGTAACAATTATCGGTCCTTCTGGTGGTGGTAAATCTACTACCCTTCGTTGTATTAACTTATTAGAAGAACCAACTGGCGGTGAAATTGACTTCCATGGTGAGAACATTCTTACCCCAGGTTACGATCGTAATCACTTCCGTTCAAAAGTTGGCATGGTTTTCCAACAATTCGATTTATTCGAAAACAAGAATGTACTTCAAAATTGCATGATCGGACAAGAATTAGTCTTGAAACGTTCAAAGGACGAAGCAAGAAAGATTGCAATGGAAAACTTGAAAAAAGTTGGTATGGAACCTTTCGTTAATGCAAAGCCTAGCCAATTATCTGGTGGTCAACAACAACGTGTCGCAATTGCCCGGGCTATTTGTATGAATCCTGAAGTTTTACTCTTCGATGAACCAACTAGTGCACTTGACCCAGAAATGGTTGGCGAAGTACTAGATGTAATGCAAAAATTAGCTACAACTGGTTTGACAATGGTCATTGTTACTCACGAAATGGGCTTTGCTAAGCAAATTTCTGATAATGTTTTATTTATTAGTGATGGAATTGTAACTGAGCAAGGTCATCCTGATGAAATATTTGATCATCCACAAAATGTAAAAACGCAGAAGTTCCTCAACAACTTTAGAAAGATGGACTTCTAAAATAAAAATAGGTTTGAGTTTTGATACTCAAGCCTATTTTTTTGCTAGTTTTTCTTTTAAAGAATCACTAATAACATGAATCTTAGGAGATTTTCCCACCTGTTTAACTAAATTCATTTTAATCAGTCTACGCATCCCTTGATCTAATTTATATCTGGTAGTATTTATCACTTTACTTAATTCTTCATCACTAATTCGTTCATATTGATTACCAAAAATCTCTTGCTGCAATAAAATAAACAAAATATTATTAGTCATTTCATCCAAAGAATAAGTCTTGATAAGTTTCTGAGCTTGAACCAATAAAGTACTATCTCTTTGCATTGCATCGATTAAATCTGCTTGCCCATTTCTCAAAATTTTAAGCATTCTAATGATGAAGTTTGTAGCTTCGCGCGATTATGAATATCACTCATTTCTGTGAAAGATTTATAATATGAGTTTATATTTTTAGCAATCGTAGACGAAAAAGTAATTGCTGTTAAAGGATCTAGAACTTGCGATAGATATGAGCAAAGAATAAATCTTCCTGTTCTGCCATTGCCATCATAAAAAGGATGAACATACTCATAAAAATAATGTGCCATTAAGAACCGCGGAAGTTGAGGAATCTGTTTATTATTAAGTTCGACTATTAGAGACTGCAAGTCTTTTAGAATTTGTTCTTCATTATAATCACCTTCGTAAACATTACGTTGTCCGTCAGTAATGAAAACAGATTCCTTTCTAAACAACTTCCCGTCCGGCATATTATCAACCTCCGTCTTAGATAGGAGATTATCCCAAATGTTTCTAAAATCATTGACTTTTGAGATTTTAAGGGCTTTCCGATTATTCATCAAACTAAGATATTGTTTTACTAAGCCTTCAAAACGTTGATTTTTATATTATTTATTAATGACTCTTTTCATTACCTCATTTAGTTCTTTTCGCGTGCTTTGAACTCCTTCAATTTCATTAGTACTTTGAAGTTCATTAACTAAATTAGTAGCAAAAAGTTGCTCTTCTGCAATTTTGGGTAGTTTAAGTCTAATTCGTTCAACTTTTTGGGTGTTTTGGAAAACATCCTCTATTAAGACTGCTAACTCCGCATTAGGCATATAAAACAGTTCATAACTTTGATTGATTCTCTTCTGATGTCTTTTATCATAAGGATAAATCTGCAGTCCTGTTTTAATAGCTAATGAATTATTAAAACGAAGCTGATAGTTTTTATCAAAATTTTCTGGATCTTGATAAAGCAAGGCTTTTAATGATTCATACTTCATGTTTTTCACTCATTTACTCGTATCACACTGCCAAAATCAGATTTATTCAAATTTATAAAAAGTGCAATTTTTTGCAAATTCAAACTATATTTTTAGGTCAGTTTACAAAAAAACGCCATTTTTTGTAAACTCAAGGCTTGAATTTTCCTCAATTTACAAAAATGACGAATTTTTAAATAATATCTTGTTTCTTATTTTCCTGATCAATTTTCCAACCAGTATTAAAATGATTCTTACGAATCTTTCTTAAAGAATCATAATCTGATTGTAAACTATCAATTGCATCCTGTAATTCTTTATTTTGCTTTCGAATTGCGTCTAATTCAGGATCATTAACTACGCCCTTTAAATGCATCTTTGCAGCTAAACTCCGTCTTCTTCTTTCAAACTCCTCTTTTAAGCTGCCCAATGCATTTTCATACTTAACGAGCTTTTTATTTATTTGCGGAATTTGATCATTAAGTTTCATAAAAAGCTTAAACGGCATATTTGATTTAATTCGATTACATTCACTACATGACAAAATCAAATTATCAAAATCATTGTTATGCGAAAGTGAAACTGGATCCTTATGATCGACACTATGACCACGTCGACCGCAATATTGGCAGCGATAATGATACTTGGCACGGATTCGTTCACGGTCAATGTAATCAACTTCATTTAATTGAAAGTCGACTTTTAAGCCCAATTGTTCGAGATTATATTGAAAATCTCGTCCTTGATCAGGAACATAAGTGATTTTCCCGTCCTCACTATCAATTAAAGCCTGATTTAATTTCTTTCTGTACACCTGTTGTTCTGCTAGTTCATTGCCATCGTAATCTTGTAAAAAAGCTTCATATTTTTTTCGATCTTGCTTAGTTTTAACAATAAAATCTGGCTGCTCATTATTTTGATCATATTCTTTACCCAAAAAACTATAGAGCAGTGTTTTAGCAAAAGTACCAACAGTTTGATTGGAAAAATTCTCAGCTTTTTCTCCGCGTTGCAGGCAAATATCACAAATGCTTGTTAATTTAGGATTCATCAATCCTGGCTGCTTAAAATGTAATGAGTCCATCCGCAAACCGCATGAACTGCATTGAAATTTCACGACCTATTCCCCCATTAATAAAATACTAAACGCAATTTTTTGCATTTTATCCTTTCCAGCGAAATCTCCTTTAAAAAGGTCCGGCAGAATATGCTTGATAAAATATTGAACGCATACTAGATCATCAAATTTCTTAATTGTCTCCAAACTCTCTTTAAACATTTGCATATAAACAGGATTAGGATTGCCCAATTCAATTTCACCGTATGCTTCATAAAGCAAGTCTAACTTATCACAAATTGAAAGAATTTTCCCTTCTAGTGTATTGTCTTTTGCTTCCGAAAGGCGTTTTTTATAAATTTCCTGAAATTCCTCTGGAATCTCATCTTTAATAAACTTATGCGTCATTGTTTCTTCAACGTCCCCAATCATCTTACGTAATTGTGGAGTCGCATATTTAACTGGCGTCTTAATATCACCAATAAAGCGTTCAGTATAATCGTGATTTAAACTTTTTTCATAGAGTGCTTTCCAATTAACCTTTTTATCATCCTTAACTTCTTCAATATCGCCCATCATTTGAGCAAGCTCAGCTGTTCTAAAGCAATGATCAGCTACTGAGTGATGATGATATTTGAAATAGCCTGGTGCACGGTCAATTGATTCTAAGCTGTTAAATCCTTGAATATATGCATTTAATCCCATTTTTATAAAATCCTCCCTAGTAAAAAAGTTTAAAAATTTTTACTATGTTACCAAAAATAATAATTCAATGCAACAGAAAAAAGAGCCTAGAAAATAATCTAGACTCTTTCAATTCTTCTTTAAAACAAAAGATTACTTGTTTTCGTCTTTTGCGGCCTTGTTCAAGAATTCAACAACGGCTGCTACGTGAGCAACACGCTTCTTTGCGTTTCTCTTGTTCTTAGGTCTTTGGTTTGGTTCACAACCAGTGTTGTAATTTTCACCTTTACGCATAGTACTATACTTCCTTTCAGATTTTCGAAAATCTAGTATATTTTAGCATTTAACCCCCGCTAGATCAAGTTTTGTTTTAAACCTCAAAACTATGCGGCTTATGAACTACAATAACGTAATTTAGAATTCTATTAGCATACGAATAATCTTGTTGAAATTTTTTAATTGTCTTTTTAGCTAGCCCCACTCGATCCGTAATCAATCCATCGACCTGTTCATACATCATTTTTTTCATTAAAGCCGCATCATTGATCGTCCAAGCATAGACGGGATGATTCTGGAGATGAGCTTGCCAAATAAAATCAGAATTTAAGGTTGAATACTCCATTGAATAACCATCAGCTACACTTTGCGGATAAGTAAAATTGTAAGGTTGAATATAGAGAACGAATAATTTGGGATTAATTTGATGCAGTCCTTCTATAACTTTATAATCCAAAGATTGAACTTGATACTTGTTTTTTAAAATTATTTTTCCATATTTTCGATTGAATCTTGCTAACATCGTCTTAGTATCATTCGGAGTTGTTTTAATTTCAATTAATAATTTCTGCTTTAGCTTTTGCGCTTCTGTTAAATATTTATCAAAGCCAACTATCTTACTTTGATGTCCGTCTTCTTTGGCAGTTAATTTAGTTATTTGCTTTAAAGTTAGTTCTTTTGGTGCTTTGTTTACCCCTGTTAATTTTTTGAGATTTTCATCATGAAGAACAACAAATTGCTTATCTTTAGTTTCATGCAAATCAATCTCAACAAAGTCTGGCTTTTCTTTAGCTGTTTTTCTTAAAGCCTGAATTGTATTTTGTACTCCGTTTTTATTATCAACCCCGCGATGAGAAATGACTAATGGTCTAGTCGAATTTACCCCAATTAAATAAAAAATATTAGTTGTGACTGAACCAGCGACAATGATTAAAGCTGCAAGAGATGTAAAAGTTATGATAGTTTTTGAAAAATGGCGCTTTTTGGTGCTTCTATTAGCAATGCTATCCTTTTCTAACTTTAAGGCCGCTAACAAAATAAACAAGCTGACTAAAGTAGAATAAACTAAAATAATTTCACTAAAGATTTGAATTAAAGAAAGATTGATAATTGCCATAGTTAACGAGAAATATTTCCCAGGCAATAAATCGCATCCTAACTGTAAAACATAGATTAACGTGTAAAAGGCCGCAACTACTACTCCCGTAGTAATTGCTAGGATTATTAATCTTCCAATTATTGGAATCCAGCTACCTTTTTTAGTTAAATTCCAGCTTTTTTTCATCGCCAAAAAAGTTTTTTCTTGTTTAAAAATCATAATTGGGAGCGTATAAATAAGCCGAATCCCCAAGAAAATAATAATCACATAAAAACTAATTAAAAGCGTTAATAAAAGCGGCGTCCGTGTCATATAATCTAAAATAAACTGTGGCACCTGAATTTTTGCAAGTAATGGTGTTCGAAAAATAATATCAGCAAACGGAACGACAAGTAAAAAATAGATCATTAATAGTAATAATGAACCTACACGTATTTTTCTTAAACTTTGAAAGGTCTCAGAAAAAATTGATTTTAAGTGAAAATTACTATCATTAATTGCTCTAACTGCTAGTAATAAAAATGCAAATTGTAAATAAATGATTATCAGGAGTACTATTAATTCCACTATCAGAACACCAAACATTAATGTATGAATTGTAATGATAGTAATTAAATTCTGATAGGAAACAAATGGAATTGCACTTGCTTGCAAAATATATGTTATAAAGTATCTAAAAAGCGGAATAACAACTATTTGATTAAATAAATCTAGACTTAGCAGTAATAAAAAATATGCTAGCCAGTTTCTTTTAAAAGTAGCAGTGTACTTTTTTAAATCTTTCCATGCAGATTTCATATATCGTCTTTCTTCTTATACAGGTCACATTCACTTTCTTATTTTAGTATAAAAAAACTAGAGCAAAAAACTGCTCTAGTTTTCTTTATCCAAGCTAATTAACAAGTTTTTCCTTCAAGCATATCTTTTTTAGTTACTTGATTCCCTTCAAAGCGGCTAACAGTAACACCACCATCAATTACACCACTATCATCAGATAAACTTAAAGTTGCATTACGTGCATTAACAACTAGGTTTTCTTCTAAGAAACCTGTTTCAGGTTTTGCAGTATAAAGGTCTAAGCCAGCATTATTTTCAATTTTAATATCATATTCTGGATCTTTATCAGCTAACACAACAAATTGAAAGTTAGCGCCAATTGTACATGTTCCGCCTAATTTTGAATATTTATTTGAGCCATCATTTAAAGCTAATAAGACAACTTGATGATCTGGATCTATCTTCTTTTTAATAATTTCTACCGCTTCTGGTTTAATGTTCATTGAAAATGCCATATTTTTTGCCTGCCTTTCTTTTTCTATCTTACTAAAGTATATCAAGCTTAAGCCGATTTCAACAATAAATATGCCTCTTTTAGTACTCTATTTTAATTTTTTCTAATTAATTATTGCAAGCAACAATAAAAAGGCTCAAAATGGTAGATAGGGTTTTTAGACGATTGTAATACGTAAGGGGGACCTTTTATGACCGTCTTAAAGAATATTGCTAAAGATAGAATTTTACAAATAACTGTACTAATTACAATAATTAGTCTTTTTTTTGCCAGGCCGCGACTTGCGGATATTAACTTTCATACTTTATTCTCTGTTGCTGCTATGCTTACTCTTATTCAAATATACGCTTATTTACACGTCTTAGATGTTTTAGCTTATAAATTAACAAGTATTGCTGATAATACCCGTAAGCTGAACATCTTATTCACTGTACTAGCCGTTATATCAGGTATGTTTTTAGGTAATGATATTACCGCTCTTACCTTAATACCACTTTATTTGAGTATTGCTAAAAAGTATAAATTGCCACAAATTTTGCCGGTAACATTAATTGGTATGGGGGCCAATATTGGTGCTGCGTTTACACCTTGGGGTAATCCACATAACATCTTTTTAGTTAGTCGTTATGACGTAAGCGCTGCTCAATTTTTTGGCTGGGCTATACCATATTTAATTGCATCATTAATTATTTTAGGCATTGTCTTTTTATTTATCCCTAAAGAAAAGATCCCTCTTCAAAAGACAGAAAGTATTAAAATCAGCTGGCGTCCAACTTTAATCACCACTGCTGTCTTTATTTTCTTCTTCTTTGGTGTTTTCAGAATTGTCGATATTATTTGGCCAATGCTTCTTGCAATTGCATTAGCTCTTCTGATTAATCCAAGAATTATGCTTAAAGTTGACTATGCACTACTCTTAACATTTACTGGTTTCTTTATTTTCGTCAGTGATATTCAACAAATTCCTGCAATTGTCGGCATTATTCATATGTGGGTAAATTCAGAAACATCTACTTATTTGACATCAATTATTTCAAGTCAGGTTATGAGTAATGTTCCATCAACTATTTTGGTTGGTAAATTTACGAACTACGCTGAAGCTTTATTCCTTGGTTCTAACATCGGTGGTTTCGGTTCAGTTGTTGGCTCCATGGCAAACATGCTCGTATTAAAGACATTTAATCAACATGCATCTGTCAGCAAAAACAAATTCTTCATTGAATGGACAATTATGCAATTTATTGGCTTAATTATTTTGACGATTGTCGGTTGGCTCTTACTAATGATCTAAAGTAAATAATTCTTTTATTTTCATTAAAGTATCCTTGGGGATACTTTTTTTGATACCAAAAAACTATTTTTTTAGGTAAAATTGAATAAATACCTTTTAAGAAGTGGAGGAAAAACAATGTCACCTTTAATGTGGATTATTTTAATTATTATAGTTTTACTAGTTATAATTTATATTGCTGCATATAACGGGCTACAAAGGGCTAAAGTATATACTGAAGAAGCCTGGAGTCAGATTGACGTCCAATTAAAGCGGCGTAATGATTTAATTCCTAACTTGGTTGAAACAGTTAAAGGCTATGCTAAACACGAAAGTGAAACCTTTGAAAAGGTTGTTAGCTTACGTAACCAATTGACTCAAGTTCCTGCAAACAACCGGGAAGAAATTCAAAAAGTTTCTAATGAAATTACTGATTCATTGAAAACGATCTTTGCTTTATCTGAAAATTATCCTGACTTAAAAGCAAATCAAAATTTCTTAAGCTTGCAAGAAGAATTAACTAATACTGAAAATAAGATTGCATACTCTCGTCAGCTCTACAATTCTAGCGCAGCTCAATATGATCAAAAGTTATTAACTTTCCCATCAAATATTATTGCCAAAATTCATCACTTTACTAAAGTTGATTACTTACAAACTCCTACTGAAGAAAAAGAAGTTCCAAAAGTAAAGTTTTAGAGGCTAACAAATGCTTTATCAACAAATCGCTCATAATAAGCGCAAAACTGTGGTCGTAATGGCTGCTTTTGTCGTAATTTTAACTTTAGTAGGTGCAGGATTTGGCTATTTATTCAGTGATACACCCTGGATGGGAATCAGCATTGCTTTAATCGGTAGTTTAATCTACCTATTCTTAGTAATGAGAAATCCTGCTAATATGATCATGAGCTTGAATCAAGCCCAAGAGATTCATGAAAAAGATAATCCGGAGCTATGGCATATCATTGAAGACATGGCAATGGTTGGTCGAGTTCCAATGCCGCGCGTTTATATTATTAATGATCCCAGTCCTAACGCCTTTGCGACCGGACGCGATCCTGAGCACAGTGCGGTAGCAGTTACTCAAGGACTCCTTGATATGATGAATCGTGAAGAACTTGAGGGTGTTTTGGGACACGAAATTTCTCATATTAGAAATTATGATATTCGTTTATCAACAATTGCAGTTGTTCTTGTCGGTGTTATTTCATTTTTATCAGGAATTGCTAGTCGTTTTATTTGGTTTGGCGGTAGAAGTAGCCGGGATGATGACCGTAATAGTAATACGATTGAAATGATTTTTAAAATTGTAGCAATTGTTTTTGTTTTAATTCTCGGTCCTCTTTCTGCATCCCTTGCCCAATTGGCCTTATCACGGAATCGTGAATATCTTGCTGATGCCAGCTCGGTCGAATTAACGCGGAATCCGCAGGGATTAATTACAGCACTGCAAAAAATTGAAGGCAGTATTCCAATGAAGAAAGCTGACCGCTCCAGCAGCGGGATGTATATTGAAAATCCATTTAAACATCGTGGTGGAAGTTTATTTGATACTCACCCACCAACAGAAGATCGTATTGCTCGTCTTGAAAAAATGTAAAAAAAAAGAGTTTAGGAAAATTTTTCTAAACTCTTTTTTTATTTCAAATTAATATTTGCTTCTTTAAATAGTCTTGCCCGCATTGAAGCTGGAGTTTCTCCATAATATTGATTAAACTTTTTATAGAAAAATGACTTACTTGAATAGCCAACTCGATTAATAATTTCTTTAAGCGAAACATCTGGTTGTGCAAGTAATGTTCTTGCTTCTTGCATTCTGCGATCATCCACGTGATCTACAAAACTTTTTCCCGTTTTTTGCTTAACCATATTAGAAAAGTAATTAGGATTAAAACCAAAATATTTAGCTGTTTGTGTCAAGGTAATATCTGTAAAATGACTATCAATATAATTGTCCAACACATTACCTTCAAACTTAGTTTTATCTAAGCTTGTAGGTGTAACTAGGTGCTGATTTCTAATTGAAAGAATCATGACAACTGTTAATTCTGCACCAATCAATACTCTTGAAAAAAGATTTTCGTTTAAATACCCATTAATAATATGTTGCATCACTTGAGAAGAGCGAGTGATTTGATTATTTTTTAACCACAAGACATACTCATTTTCTAAGCTAGAAATAATTTGTTTAATGATCTTTTCTTCTCTGCTACCTTTATAGGCAAAATTTTTAAAAAAATCACGATACTTAAAGCCCGGCTTAAATTTTAACTTAACTAAAACTGCATCATCGCTTTGACTTTGAACTTCATATTTACATTTTTCTGTCAGCAATAAAACATTGCCTGCCCTCATTGGCAAAATTTTTTCGCCACTTTTAATCGTTAAATCACCACTGACAAGAAATAAAATTGTTGAAACATCATTAGTATAGCGATGCAAGCCTTGATTATGGTTTTCAAGATAAATCGTGAACAGATCAAAATTGGTATTACCGCTTTTTAATTTAAGTTCATTCGTATCTTTAGTATTTGAACGAAGGATACTAGTCAGATATTGATCTAGAGCAACGGCTGCCATAGTCCCACCTTCCTATTATCTTATATATAACAATGCATCTATAAAATTATTATATATCAATTTAAGAAATTATTGAGTTTTAACCGCCTTTATTTAATCATATTTAGTTAAAATAGAGTAAGACGTTTTTATTGTATTTGATTATTTAAGAAAACGACATGACTTATATAAAATTAACCAATTTATCTTTTTCATACAAAAAAGACCACTATCTATTAAAAAATATTTCTTTAACTATTCCGGCTAGTTTCTCATTATTAATTGGACCAACAGGTTGCGGTAAATCGACCCTTCTAAAAATTATTGCCGGGTTATATCCAAAGTATGATGGCTTTCTACAAGGAAAAGTTGATCTTCAAGGTCATTCATACGGAATGATGTTCCAAAATGCAGGCCAGCAATTTACGATGTCTACCCCGCGTCAAGAAATAATTTTTGCACTTGAGAATTTGCAAATAAATAAACAAGAATATGAAAAACGGTTAAAAAAAGCGACAACATTTACTCAAATTAGTCGTTTACTTGATCAAAAAATTTCAACTTTATCAGGTGGAGAAAAACAAAGAGTTGCTTTAGCTGTTTTAATCGCAATGGATATCGATATTTTTCTCTTAGATGAGCCTTTTGCAAGCTGTGATCCTGAAACGCGCAAATTTTTAATTAATAAGTTAGCCCAATTACATCAACAAGGAAAAGCAATTATTATCAGCGATCACGTTTTTGACGATTATTCGCAAATATGTGACCACGTCTATCAAATGAAAGATAAAACTGTTCAAGAACTGACTCCTACTCAAAGAAATTTGCTTTTTAAAAAGGAGCCTAGTTTGAAGCATCATTTTGCATTACCAACGGGAAAAGATAAAACGCTGTTTCAATTAAAACAAACAACAATCAGACAAAGTCGCCCCTTACTGAAAACAATGGATTTAAATATCTACAAAAATAAAAATATCTTGATCACGGGCGAAAATGGTGTTGGTAAAACTTCACTTTTTAAAGCTTTGACCAAAATGATTCCATATGAAGGAAGTATTTTGTATCAAGATCGCGAAATCAATAAATTGAAAGACAGAAACTATTTAAAACATGTCGCTCAAATATTTCAAAATGCTGATGATCAATTTCTAAAGGTAACAGTCAAAGATGAAATTGAATTAAGCAAAAAAAATCGCAATTCATACTTTACTGATTCTGTTATTGATCAAGCACTAGAAGATTTAGAATTAAAATCAAAATTAAATCAAGTAGTTTATTCTTTATCCGGTGGACAAAAAAAGAAGTTACAAATCTTATTGATGTTAATGGGTAAACACCAAGTTTTATTAATTGATGAACCATTATCTGGCTTAGATCAGCAATCAATTAAAGAGGTAATTGCATTAATGAATAGAAGTCAGCAATCTTATCAACGCAGTTTTATCATCATCAGTCATCAAATATCTGCTTTAGCAGAACTATGCGATTATCACTTAAAATTTAGTGATTACAAATTAGAGTACACAGATGAGGTCAAGCAATGAACCCAAGTTTAAAATTTATTCTAGTTTTTATTATTTCTCTCGAAATTTCAATTAAGGCTTCGTTAATCACCAATACTATTGTCATTGCTTGTGCTTTATTTTATTTAATTATTAAGAGAATCAAATTAAAAACACTTTTATTAGTCCTACTTATTCCGTTTATTGCCGCATTTACCGTTTTTGCGACGCTGTACTGGTTTTCTGACAAGCCTGACCATTATTATGCCTGGGTTCTCTCAAGCCGGATCTACGTCTATATTTTGACGATTTCATGTCTTGTTCAAACAACTACCTCAACTCAACTTATTCGATCTTTTGAACAAAGTCTTCATTTACCTAGCAAATTCGCATATGGAGTTCTCGCGGCTTTAAATATTATTCCGGAAATTAAGCTAAGCGTTAAAAAAATCCGTACTGCAGCTTTAATGCGCGGCATCTATTTAAGTTTTTGGTCACCAATGCTATATTTTAAAGCGATTTTAGCAGCTCTAATCTCTTCTGAGAATCTAGCTCAGGCAATGGAATCGCATGGTTACGTAGAAGGAAAAAAACGTTCGGTAATCAAAAGAATTTCGCTAACTAGCATAGATTGGTTAAAATTTGTGCTAATTCTCTTTTTATTTAATATTTGTCTATTTGTATTCCATTAAAACTTAAAGCAAAACAAAAATCTGGGAAATTAATTTTTCCCAGATTTTTTGATTAATAAATAAAAACCCACAATAATCGATAGCTCAGGCACAATAAACTCTAGGCAATCAAATGGCTTACGCCATAATACTAATAAGATAATAATTCCTATAACTTCAAGCATTACACCTAAATTATGCCAATTTTGCCTTCTAAAATAGCGAGAGACATTCATTACCAGAGCCAAGAATAATAGCAAGACTCCTAAGATCAACATGATGACGGTTAAAAACGTTAATCCACATTGTCCACAAGCTAAAGTCAAACTTTAATTTCTTTAAGTAAAATAAGAAATTATTAATGCCAAAATTACATTTATTATAACTACAACTAACATTTTATCTACCAGCGCTATCTTATTTATGATACGGACTACCACTATTGATCATAAATGCCCGATAAATTTGTTCAATCAATACTACTCTCATCAATTGATGTGGCATTGTTAATTTGCCAAAACTGATTAGATCATTAGCTCGTTTATTCACAGCATCACTTGTACCTAAACTACCACCAATAACAAAAGTGATATCTGAATGTCCGTAAGTTCCTAAATCGGCGATTTCCTTGGCGAATTCTTCACTACTACGTTGTTTTCCCTTTATTGCCGTTACATAAACGTATTCTTTATCCTTAATCTTATTTAAAATCCGCTTACCTTCGATTTCTTTGACTTGTTCATCCTGCGCATCACTTAATTTTTCTGGCGCTTTCTCATCAGGTACTTGAACGATTTTCACTTTAGCAAAGCGACTGAGTCTTTTTTCATATTCAGCGATTGCATCTTTAAAATACTTTTCTTTTAATTTTCCTACACAAACAATCTTAATATTCATACTTTCTATTTTAGCCCCTAATTTACATTGTTTCCACTTAACTTTTCCACAGATGTGTAAAACCTAATCTATATTTTGTGGGCGAAAATACGTTTATACATATTTATTGTGGTTTAAATTTTTTTCAATTTTTCGACAAATTCTTTCCCACATTTTGCCTTGGGAAAAAGTATTTTCACAAACTTTATGCGTGAAAACCCCGTATTTACAGCAAGAATATATGTTTTAATTAATTATTTTTCACTATTACTTACACACAATTCACAGTTTATCCACAGTTATTAACAGGTGTTTTTCCATAGTTTTACACAATTCACAGTTTTATCCACAGTTATCAACAACTATCAATTTTTAATCAAAACTTGACAGAATTAAATCCCGAACTTTATTCTGTTACACAGTTTTAAAGTTTAGAAAAAAGGCTATGCATACGTGAAACACGCAATACATAGCCTTTTATTTTTTGAATATCGGAATATTATTTCTTTTAGTTACCTTGTAAAGTGACTTTAATATTTACACCTTTACCATTTCTGTTAACAGTTACATTAACGCTATCACCGACTTTGTGACTGTACAAAATGCTGTGTAACGATGCAACATCAGAAACTTTCTTACCATCAACTTTAATAATGACATCTTGTGCCTTTATTCCTGCTTTTGCAGCTGAACTACCTTTGCTTACTGATGCTACGTAAATTCCATTATTTAATGCAGATTCAATATTCAAACGATGGCGATATTCTTCAGGAATACCATTTAGAGCAATTACTTTAACTCCTAATTGTGGACGAGTAATTTTGCCCTTCTTCACTAATTGGTTAACAATTGTTACTACTTCATTTGAAGGGATTGCAAATCCCATTCCCTCAACAGAAGTTCCATCTGTAGATTGTGCTAACTTCATTGAATTAATTCCGATTACTTGACCTGATGAGTTAACAAGCGCACCACCAGAATTTCCTGGATTAATTGCAGCATCTGTTTGAATTACTGTTTGTTGATTTCCAGATGAAGTTTCAATCGTTCTACTTGGTGCTGATATGATTCCTTGTGTAACTGTAGAAGCATATTCACTACCTAATGGGGAACCAACAGCAATTACTGTTTGTCCAGCTTGCAAGCTCTTAGAATCACCGAATTGAGCAGTTTGAGTAACATACTTAGCATCAATTGATAAAACAGCCAAATCTGTTGTTGCATCTGTTCCAACAATTTTAGCACTCACAGTCTTACCATTGGCAAGCATTACTTGAACAGCGTCACTACCTGATACTACGTGGTTATTAGTAACAATATAGCCTTTATTATTGGACTTCATGTAAACAACACCTGAGCCTTCACTATAAGTCTCTAATTTGTTGCTCTTTGAAGAACGATTACTAAATAAACCATAAATATCATTTGAATTTGAAGAAGATTGACGTTTCAAATTGATAACTGAAACAACGGCTCCCTTAACATGATCATAAGCTCCCGTCATTGCACCGCTAGTTTTAGCACTATTCTTAGAAATTTTGGCATTATTTGAACTAATACTAGTTTGAGCTTGATTATTTTGAGCATTATTAATTTGATCAAATGCAGCATATGATATTCCACCACCGATTAGCCCAGATACAACCCCAATGATAGCTGTTTTAACTAGGATATTATTCTTCTTTTTTGGTTGATTCTTTAAATCATTTTGTCTATTCTCCATGCGCTTATCTCCTTTGTGTTTTACTATACTGATTAAATTTGAAAAATATATGAATATTACTTTCAAATAAATTAAATTTTCACAAGTTCCGTCGGCTGATCAGCAAAAGTATCGATAATTTTCACATCACTACTCAAATTTGCATCCCCATCAACCAGCATTTCTTTAGCAGTATCATGAGCCAAATATTCTGTATTATTATGCTGACTCCTATGAGCCAGAAAGATATGCTTTGTTTTCGGAGTTACAACATCCACTAAAGCTTGACACGCTTCTTCATTAGACAAATGACCAACGTCTGATAAAATTCTCTGCTTTAAAGACCAAGAATAGGGTCCTTCTCTCAGCATCATCGTATCATAGTTGAATTCCATCATATATGCATCTGCATCTTTAATTTCACCTTCGACATTTTCTGAAACATAGCCGGTATCAGTTAAAAATGCCACTCTCTTGCCGCCGCTTTCAAAGACATAATATTGCGGCTCAGCTGCATCATGACTTGTAGCAAAGGCTGTAACGGTCAAATCTCCAAGAGTTTTAGTTTGGCCTGGTTCAATTGTATTAATCTGTTCTACAGGCAATTTTCCGATTTTATTTGTATCTATGAGATAATCCCAAGTACCCGTATTAGCAAAAGCATCAATCTTAGGATAACGTCTCATCAAGACTCCAAGGCCACTACTATGGTCGCTATGATCATGACTTAAAAAAGCTAAATCAATTTCATTAATATCTACGCCAACATCTGCTAACAGATTTTTAATTTTTTTACCTGACAAACCTGCATCCATCAAGATTTTATGCTGACCTGTCGTGATTAAACTTGTATTACCAGTTGAACCACTAGCTAAAATTGAAACTTGCACTCAAATTCCTCCATCATTTTTCGACATTATATGCAGTATTAGTTTGGATTATTTGTGAAGTAAATGCATTAACTCGCTTCAAAGTAATATTTTTCGTTGTCTTATTTTCTACCCATACAAGCCAGCTAGGAAGCAAAATGGTGCTACCACGAACTTCAATTAATTTTGAATAACTTAGTTTTATTTTTATTACACGGGAATTATTCGATAGTTCACGATCAGTATACATTGCTTTAATAGCATGCCATGGTGAAATTGTCGATTGCAACTCTCTTACTGGGCTTACTGGACCCAAGTAGGTCAATGCATAATTGTCGATCATATTGTTTTTAACATTAACAATTAGCTGTGCATTCGTATCATAAATATTTCCGTATTCTGAAGATTGAACAAAAATATAGTTATTATCACCTGACATGGTTGGTTCATACTTATATTCTTTACCAAAAGGAACATTTCGCGGATCATTCTTAAATTTAATTATCTTATTAAGAATTTCATCCCTTGTTCCCTTTACTTCTATGGCATTCTTAGGTGTAGCTGTTAATAAATTATTGCCCTTTGAATAATTAACATTTACCTGGCTTAAAGTTGATATTTTTTTATTCAAATAATCATTATTCTTTGCTGCCAAATAATAGCCTGAAGATTGCGTCTTAGAAATATTATTAGGTAAATCTATTCCATCAGCTTTCATTTCGGTTCTAATATTTGTATTAGCCGTATTTGCATTAGAATTAGACAAATTAACTGGTGAACGTAAGATTTCGACACCTAGATAAATATCAATCAATAAAAAGACAATTAAAAATAACCATTCTATTCGTTTATGATCCATTTTTATCCTTACCTACTTTCTTGATTAACTGGAACTTGATAAGCACTTAAATCTTGTTGCAGCCATTCTTTAGCGCTCTTCCATTCGCCGTAGGCTTTTACATAGTATGTCGGTACTAAATTTACCAAATTACTGTGGATTCCATCTTTTTCAACCTTAGAACCTACAACAATTTCATCAATTTCATCTTCATGCATTCCATGATTCTTTAATTTCTGCATTAGATCATTTGTGGATTCCAAAGTAGTGGTTTGACCATCAAACGGAATTGGAATTTGTAAATTAGTGCTATTAAAATCTACTGTAATTGCATCAGAAGTAAAATTAGTATTAATTTGAACATCATGTTGATTCAAAAAGACAGGAGTTCCTTCAACATAATTTGTATATTTAATACTTGAATCATCTGCATCAAAAAAGCGTAGATCTTGCTCCATTAAGCCAATCCGGTGCACATAATAGATACTATCTAAGAAACGATCTGTTGGTGTAGTATAATGATTTTTCTCATAATGAGTATAGAAATAATCATTATTGTTTTCTGCGGTCTTTGGGACCTTTAACCGGGTGTAATAATTTAATACGTATGTCGTATGACCTTTTTTACTTGTTCGACTTGTAACTCCCGAAGTCCCCAATAATCGAGCGACAAAATACGAATCTGTCTGACGATTAGTTAAGTAACTATAAACATTCCATTTCTCATTATGCTTATAAAATGCGGTATAACCTGACTTCAAGCGAATAAATTCGACTTGAGATTTATAATGAGCATTCTTAGCATAACTTCTCAAGCGATCAAAGTTAGCATCTTTTAAGTTTAATTGATACAACTTATAATTTTTATCATTTCCTACCAACATCGTATTGTTATTATCTAGTGAGATAAATATTCGATTAAATTGGCGATTATCTTTTTTAACTGAAACATCAGTGAATAAATTAAAGGTAATTTGATCAGGATATGTCAATTGAATATAATTATCATTTTTCAATAAAGCTTCATAACTCGATTGACTACTTGATTTAAGCTTAATCGAAGTTACCTTCAGTTTTTGCATATCTTTAGAAAATTCAAATGATAAGTTGTTTTTAGAATCGTATAGGCGATACAGCTCACCATCCTTAAATCCGTAAGAACTTGTTGGAATATACAAATCATAAAGCGATTTAGTATTTCTATTTTTAATCTGATCTCTTGAAGAATTGTTAGCTTGATTTATCTGACTAAAGCGTTGATCATTAGTCATAATAAATATCCAAAGAACGATTGAAACGATAATCGCAATCGCCGTTACAATTAGCAATATTAAATCTGAAAATTTAGATTTAAACTTCATCCCAATCATCCTCCTCACTCATTGGTTCATATGGCAAAGAAATATAGAATGTTGATCCTCTGCCTTCACTACTATCTGCCCAAATTCTTCCATGATGGGCTTCCACAATTTCCTTGGCAATTGCTAGGCCTAGTCCAGTACCACCTTGCGCACGAGAACGTGCCTTATCAACACGATAGAAGCGATCAAAAATTTTACCTAAATCTTTTCTAGGGATACCTAAACCTTGGTCGGAAATACTCAAAATTACATGATTTTGATTCTGAACTAAACGAACAGTAATCACTCCACCATCAGGTGAATACTTAATAGCATTATTCATAATATTATCGATTACTTGCATCATTTTATCAGTATCTATTTCGACCCAAAGAGCTTGATTTCCAAGTTCGCGCTTAATAGTGTACTTTTTCTTTTTACTGTTACTTTCATCATTTTTAACGATCATATCAAATCGATTCAAAATATGAGTTACAAAGTCATTCAGGTTTACCCATTCAGGTTCCATCTTCGAAACCCCACGGTCCATTCTTGATAAACTAAGCAAATCATTGATCATTCGAATCATTCGTTCAGTTTCTTCTTGGGTAACTTCTAGAAATTGTGGCGCAATCTTAGGATCTTTCCACGCACCCTCATTTAAAGCTTCAATATAGGCCTGTAAACTGGTCAATGGCGTTCTTAATTCGTGTGAGACGTTAGAAACAAATTGTCGTTGCGAATTTTCATTTTTTTGTTGTTCAGTAACATCATGAAGAACACAAACACTACCTGATATAAAACCAGTTACTCTCTTAATCAAAGAAAAACTAGCATGTAAGATCATTTCATCGCGTGTACCTTCATTAACAGTTACCACAATTTCTTTTTGGTTCGAAATTAGGTCTTGAGCCGAATCTTTTAAACCTAAAACCTGATTAATCGGTTTATTAATAATATCCTTTTCTTGAATATTTAAGAAATTCAATGCCATTTGGTTAACAACACTTACATTTCCATGACGATCAGTAGCAAGAACTCCATCTGTCATGTGAGAAAGGACGCTATCCAGCCTTCGCCTTTCACTATCTGATTCCTCCTGCGATCGCTCAATTCGAATAGAGAGTGTGTTAAATGCTTTACCTAATTGTCCTAATTCATCATTAGAATAAATTTTTACCTGATTAGAATAATCACCATCAGCAATATTTAAAGCTTGATTCTGCATTTCTTCTATTGGCCTAGTTATGGCTCTAGAAATAACTAATGATAAAATTGCACCTAAAATTGCCGCGATAATAGAAGTAAACAAGAATGTTAATGACGTATTTCTTAAATCATTAAATACACCTTGCATACTAGCTCTAACGTAAATTGCACCCACATTACTTGTCGAGCTTGTTCCACTAGTTAAAGGCGTTACTTGAATCATGTAATTGCCGTGATCATCAACCATTTTTGTTATTTGTCGACCAGTTAAAGTAACTTGTTTAACGTCATTGTTATTAACTCTCTGACCAACTCTACTTTTGTCGTTCAAATTAGAAACTGCTCGAATGATATCTTTATTATCAACAACGATGATTTCACTAATATCCGAATTATTATCATAGTCACTAATAATTCGATTTAAGTGTTCATCAGTATTTTTTCCATCATGAGCCAACTGTCCCGCTAATTGTTTCGTAACAATCGGTGGTAATTGAATTGTCTGCTGAAAGTTTTCAATACTACTTTGTTCTAATTGTCTTGTAAAATATGCACCGATGACTTCAATTGTAGCAAGTAACATCAGCATAAAAACAACTGCCAATTTCGTGTTAATAGAATTAAAAGTATGTTTAAAAATATGTTTTATCTTCTTCATTTTTCAAAAATTAGTCATACAAAAAAAGAAAGCCACACTTCTTTAACAGTCCTATGGCTTTCTCAATTATTCTTCAGTGGGTTGCTTTACATAATAGCCAACACCACGCCGAGTAATTAA
The DNA here is from genome assembly GCA_018883635.1 of Candidatus Lactobacillus pullistercoris. GTDB lineage: Bacteria > Bacillota > Bacilli > Lactobacillales > Lactobacillaceae > Lactobacillus > Lactobacillus pullistercoris. The sequence continues at coordinate 6,170 of JAHLFT010000070.1, read as the reverse complement.
AATTTGTGGTTGAATTGGATTATCTTCAACTTTTTCTCTTAAACGGTGTACTGTTACGTCAACTGTACGGACATCGCCAAAATAGTCATAACCCCAAACAGTTTGCAATAAGTGCTCTCTAGTCATAACCTGACCCATGTGTTGGGCTAAATAATAAAGAAGTTCAAATTCACGGTGAGTAAGTTCAATCTTTTTACCATTTTTTTCAACTATATAAGCATCTGGCATTATTACTAAATTACCAATTTTTATATTTTTATCTGCTTCTTCTTGGGTAGCAGCTTCTGCCTTTTTAACAATGTCACGGCGACGCAAATTGGCCTTTACCCGTGCTACTAATTCACGGTTTGAGAAAGGCTTAGTAACATAATCATCTGCTCCCATTTCAAGACCTAAAACCTTATCAATTTCAGTATCTTTTGCGGTAACCATAATAATTGGCATGTCGTGGGTTTGTCTAACTTCACGAGCTACTTCAAGTCCGTCTTTTTTAGGTAACATTAAATCAAGGATCATTAGATCCGGATCGTATTCGTCAACTTTCTTAACAGCCTCTTCACCATCGTAGGCAGTGTCGACGTCGAAGCCTTCCTTAGTTAAATTAAACTTAATAATATCGGAAATTGGCTTCTCATCATCGACGACGAGAATTTTCTTTGGCATCGAGAATGCCTCCTTTACTTACCTTATTATACTGATTTTTATTATTTTAGCCAAAAAATTATGAAAAATTATAAAAAAAGACTTGATTTTATTAGTAATAAATTGCATAATAATTATTGTCAGTATTGATGGGTGGTTAGCTCAGCTGGCAGAGCAACGGACTCTTAATCCGTGGGTCGAGGGTTCGATCCCCTCACCACCCACTATTATATAAAAAAGCATTGTTTCAACAATGCTTTTTTTATTTACTTAAAATAATTATTACTTACTTCTTTTTATGAGCTTTACTACGCAAATATTGGTAAAATATAGTTAAAAGTAATAAAAAGGAGGCGTTCTTATGAACAACGAAAATGTATTTTTTAATCCCGGCGATGCAATTGCTTCTTCTCATGATTTCAAAGAAGCTCGTCGAAGTGCTCAAATTATTAAGGCAGAAAAGCCAACCGCTGGACAACTTATTATTGCCAAGAATGCCAAAAATGGAAAATACGCAATTTATTTAGCAGATAGTGTACGTGACCAAAATCATGGTCAACCGTACAAAATTGCAGATAAGCTTTAAGTCGCAAGAAGCGACTTTTTATTTTTTTTAAAAAAAGACTTGCCAACAAGTAAATAAATTGATAATATATTTAACTGTCAGCGATGAAATGGGTGGTTAGCTCAGCTGGCAGAGCAACGGACTCTTAATCCGTGGGTCGAGGGTTCGATCCCCTCACCACCCACCAATATGGAAAATGCACTGCAAGTAGGCGGTGCTTTTTTTATGCTTCTTTTCAAAAAGGCGAAACGGCTCTTACTGCTGTTTCGCCTTTTTTCATGATAAAATTAAAATACTTGTTAAAAATTAAGGGAGGAATTGTGTGAAAACTTATTACCATCATAAATTTTTTGATGATATCATCAAATCTCCTCATCAAGACTACACTTTGTCTTCCTCATATGAGATTATTCCTTCCAAAACTTCAGAAAAAATCAAAAATAGATTGATTCGCGTTTTGGCTTCAGGCTTTGCGTGGGTTTATTCATGAATAATACTTAGAGTTCAGGTAATTGGTAAAAATAAATTAAAAGAAGTCTCTGGTAGTTATTTTGTCTACGCAAACCATACTTTAATTCTAGGAGATGTATTTACACCGCTTACGATTTTTCCTGTTAAAAATTTTTATGCAATTGCCGATCAAGCTAATTGGGTCATCGCTTTTATTGGCAAACATCTGGTTCGTTACGCTGGTTTACCTGTTGGTAAAAGCCTCAAGTAGTCAAGTCAACTTATTAAGGCCATTCAGACTATAATAAACGATAAACAAGGCATCATTTTAATTTATCCTGAAGCATATGTTTGGCCGTACTATCCTAAAATTCGTCCTTTCAGCGATACCAGCATGCACTTCCCTGTTTATCTAAATGTGCCTAGCTTTACTGCGACAACGACTTATCAAAAAAGACGATTTATCAAAAAGCCAAAAATAACTATTTATCTTGATGTACCATTTTATCCGGACAGGACTTTACCTAAGAAACTTGACCAAGCTAAATTACATGATAAAATTTTTAAATCATTGACTTATCGTTCCAAAAAAAGTAATTATAGTTACTATAAATACAAACAAAAATAAAACAATCGTGAGGTTTAGAATTAATATTCTTTTTTATGGAGATCATAATGCCCAAGATGGTGTCTTAATCTCTACCCTTTCTTTATTAAAAAATGTTAATACAGAGTTACATATCTACATACTCACTGCTAATGTTGATCCTCAAAAATATCAACCCTTTTCCAAAAAGGCAGCAAATTATATTCGTTCCTTATTAGTTGCTAAGAATAAGAAGAACACCTTAAAGCTAATTGATTGTTCTGAATATTTTTTCAAAACGCAGCCATTAGCGAATATGAAAACGCGTTTTACCCCATATGCCATGCTTCGATTATTTGCGGACCAAATTGAGGAAATTCCGGATCAGATTTTATATTTAGACGACGATATAATTGTCCGCAGAGATTTAACCCAATTTTATAACCAAACATTAGGAAAGATAGAATTTATAGGTGTGCTCGATTATTGGGGAAATTTTTCTTTCATAATTGGCACAGTCACCATTTATTTGATTACATTAATTCCGGTGTACTACTGCTTAATATGACTGAAATTAGGAAAACTGGTTTGTTTAAAAAAGTTCGACATAAAATGCAAACCAAAAGGATGTTTTTTTCTGACCAGACAGCACTCAATAAACTAGCTGTCCGAAAACGAATCGCACCCCGCCGCTTTAATGAACAGTATCGTTTGCAGCCTGATACAGTTATTCAGCATTTTACAACCATTTTTCGGTTTAAACCTTATTTTCATCTTCTAACTGTAAAACCATGGGATGTTAAGCGTGTCCACAGTGTTTTACATCTTCACGAATATGATGATTTATTAACAACATATTTAAAAGTAAAAAATAATTTGTAGTTTTGATTTTGAGGATTTTGATATGACATTCCCATTTTTTATACAATAAGTGACAATTACACTTCTTACTCCGCACTATCTATTCAATCTTTAATAGATACGCAAGTGCAAAAAACGATTATACTGTGACACTTTTAGTACAGGAAATAAGTCCTAGTCACAAAAAAGTTTAGAAAAATTAACTACTAAAAATGTTCACATAAATATTTTTAAAATTAACTATGAGATGGTTAATCCAATTCATAATAGTCAGGGAAATTATTTACGGGTACAGTTCTTCACCATGTTGATTTTTTATCGTTTATTCCTGAATTATTTTCTCAATATAATAAAGCAATTTATCTAGATGCCGATACAATAATCAATACCGATCTAGCCGAAATTTTTAATATTGAGATTGGTGAAAATATGTTTGCCAGCTGTACCGATCTCTCAATTCGCTATATGCCACTATTACAAGAATATATTACTAAATGTCAGGGTATTTTCTCTCCAGAAAAATATATTAACAATGGCGTAATTATTTTTAATATGAAGGCATTTCGAGATAAAAAATTCATTCAACGCTTTTATTATCTGATCGAAAAATACCACTTTGATAATATTGATCCAGACCAAGCATACATGAATGAAATTTGCGAAAAACAAATTTATCATTTGCCTAAAGAATGGGATGCTATGCCAAACGAAAATCTACCTGAATTTCCTAATCCAAAGATTGTCCATTACAATCTTTTCTTTAAGCCATGGCATTTTAAGGACTTACAATATGGTGAATATTTCTGGAAAGTCGCACAAAAAACTGAATTCTATGATGAATTAAAGGCTGAACTAAATAATTTCACCGATGAATAACGTGAAAATGCCCGAAAAGATTTAGAAAAAATGGCAACTAAAGTTTAAAAAATTGAACAATAACCCAACACCTGGGCCAAAGTTAAGGAAAGAGAAAAAATCTCATTATGATTATTGGTGATAATCGCGAAAAAGTAATCCAAAATATTAAATCTGCCGCAAACAAACGTGACTTTACTGCAAAAGTTGAAATTGGTGATCCCGTAATGTCACTTAAACAGCGATTAAATTTGGTAAATAACTTTTGGAACAAGCAAAATAATATTTCTGGAAAATTTAATAATAAAATTGGCAAGTTAATGTTGAGTTTTTTTACTCAAACTCTTTCTTCTTCTACAAAGTTTACAGGCCTTAAACATTTAGTGAATCTGCCACGCGGCGGTGCAATCGTGACTTCTAACCATTTTGATCAACTAGATGCATTGACAATTAATTGTTTGGCTAAAAAAATGCATCGTAACTTATCTATCGTAATTGAAGACACAAATTTAATGTTGCCGGGATTTTTCAAGTACTTAATGAATTACATTGGAACAATTCCGTTAGTAAATAGTGCTAATTACATAGGTAATGATTTTTTTGATCATCTGCATACTGCCCTAGATCAAGAAAAATGGGCTCTTATCTATCCTGAGCAGGAAATGTGGTGGAATTACCGCAAGCCAAGAAAATTACAGCGAGGCGCCTATTATTTTGCAGCTAAGCAAAATGTTCCTATTATCTCTATTTTTGTAGAAATTCGTAATACAGAAAAAATAGAAAAGAAAAATCCTAATTTCTATCAAACTCAATATATAGTACATGTTTTACCAGTTATTTTTCCAGATGTAACTTTGAGCTTGAAAGCTAATTCCGAAAAAATGATGCAAAAAGATTATCAACAAAAAGTGAAAGCATATTAAAGAATCTATCAAAAGAAACTAGATTATGATTTTACCTCTTGGGACATAGCCGGTTGGCGCGATTTATAAATTGAAGCATATTAATAGTTTATAAAGTGACGTCGTGTTACTATTTAATTATTAATTGAATTTATAAAAGGAGGCCCAACATGAAAGAATTTACTAAACAAGACTTAGTGCAAAATAATGGCCTAAATGGACGTCCAGCCTATATTGCTGTAAATGGAACAGTCTATGACGTGACAAATAATAATCATTGGCCTAAAGGAAATCATCATGGATTTCAAGCCGGTCAAGATTTAACAAATAAGATTTCACAATCACCTCATGGGACAGAAATATTGAAGAAAATTAATAAAGCTGGAATTTTAAAATAAAACAGACTGAGATACTTTCTCAGTCTGTTTTGCTTAATTGCAGTAGGTTAAAGTTCTAATTACAATGAAATTTGAAAAATCATGAATATAGTGAGTAATAGGTGACAAGTTTGAATCTGCAATAGCTTTATTACTTCAAAGAACTAGTTGAAGAAAAACAATTTTTAAAGGCTGCTCGAAACCTTAATATCTCCCAACCTAGTTTATCAAACTCGTTGAAGTCGTTAGAACAAGAATTAGGGTGTCAACTTATCGAACGAAATAACGGACGCATCTTTTTGACAAAATATGAAGAAATTTTCTATCAAATCGCAGTTTTCTCAGTAAAATCAATTGAGAATGGAAAAAGGCAGATTGAAAAGGAAAAATTGACTGATAATAAATGTTATTAGTTTTGCAAGTATTCCAACTGGTTTAAGTAGTTATTTATTACCCAAAATTGCTGACTATCAATCTAAATTTTCATCTAATATTCAATTCATATATTATGATGCATTCACTTCTGAGATTTGTTCTGGAATCTGTTCAGGTAAGTACGATTTAGGAGTCTGTTCAAAAGACAATAAATATTCTGACTTATCATTTATACAGTTATACAATGAACCACTAGTATTAATTACTCAGAAAAATCATCAATTAGCCAACAAGGACCAAATTTCTCCAAAAGAACTTGATGATTCTACTATTTTAACTTATACTGGTCATTCTTCATTAAAATAGTCGAACTGTATATTTAGTGTTTAATCCTAAAAAGAATAAAAGTACTGAAGTTTCATCACTCATCAATTATTTAAAATATAACAATTAAAAAAATGCACAAAAAAAGATACCTCCCGGTATCCTTTCTTCTTCCTCTTAGCTCCGGCTGTCAGACTCGAACTGACGACATCTTGATTAACAGTCAAGCGCTC
>JAHLFT010000069.1 GCA_018883635.1 Candidatus Lactobacillus pullistercoris | reverse complement strand
ATATAAACCAGATTTAATGCTTCTTGCAAATGATTAAGTGAAAGGGGAGGCCATCATGAAAGTTGTTCATCTAACTTATCCAATAAAAAGTAGAGTTACAACTAAAAAATTAGTGCTTGCGCTCGGCTTTTTTGATGGCGTTCATGTCGGACATCAGCATTTGTTTTCTGTAGCTAAAGATATTGCAGAGAAAAAGAACTTGCCCCTGATGGTGATGACTTTTGATCGCCATCCAAGTGAAATCTATGCTAATAATACAAATTTTCAATATATTGATACAGTTGAAGAAAAAGCAGAAAAAATGGCTAAATTAGGCGTTGATTATTTCGGCGTTCTAAAATTTACTAAGGAAGTTTCTCAAATTTCAGGTCAGGACTTTGTCGATAAGGTCATTGTTGCTTTAAATGCCGATACTGTTGTTGCGGGATTTGATTATACTTATGGTCCAAAAGATGTTGCCAATATGTCACATTTGACAGCGTTTGCCAAAGGGAGGTTTGATATCGTCAAAGTCCCTAAGCAAACTTTTAATGGTAAAAAGATTGGCTCAACTGAAATTCGCAAATATATTACTGAAGGTAAAATGGAGCTTGTTTATGAGCTGCTCGGCAATCATTTTCTTATGAGAGGAACTGTTGGGCACGGCAAGCGAAACGGTCACAAACTGGGTTTTCCAACTGCAAATTTAGTTTGGCATGAGAAAAAGGTTTTACCTAAAATTGGTGTTTATGCCACTAAAACAAAGGTTAATGGTAAATGGTATGAATCAATGACCAGCGTTGGTTATAATGTGACTATTAACCAAGAAAGGAAAATTTATATTGAATCCAACATTTTCGATTTTGATGAAAATATTTATGATCAACCAATTGAGATCAAATGGTATAAGTACACTCGCGGTGAAATTAAATTTGATAGCCTTGATGCTTTAAAGAAGCAACTTGAAGAAGATCAAAAGCAAATTAGAACTTATTTTAGTGAGAATAAATAGAAATTAAAAAGAATTATTGGCTCTATAAGTATCAGAGACAGTAATTCTTTTTTATTACAAAAAAATCTTGAAAAAAGTTAGCACCTAGCTTGTATTATTGCTAATTTTTAGTATAATATAGTCTGTTAGCACCTGAAAGATAAGAGTGCTAAAAGTGAGGGCGATGTTTATGTTGACCGAACGTCAAGAATTAATTTTAAAAACAATAATTCAGGATTTTACTAAATATCATGAACCGGTCGGTTCAAAAACCGTAATGAATCAGCTCCCAATTAAAGTTTCAAGTGCAACAATTCGTAACGAAATGGCTGTTCTTGAAGATCAAGGTTTAATTGAAAAGACTCACTCTTCAAGCGGTAGAATTCCGTCAAGTGAAGGCTATCGTTATTATCTTGATAATTTAGTTGAGCCGTTACAATTACCTGATTCAGTTTACAATCAAATTGTCTATCAATTGGATCAACCGTTTCATCAAGTAAATGAGATTGTTCAAGAAGCTGCTAAAATTCTTTCTGATCTTACTAATTACACTGCGTTTGCAGAAGGTCCGGAAAGCCATAGCGTGACAATTACTGGATTTAGAATTGTTCCTTTATCAAATCGGCAAGTGATGGCGATTTTGGTGACAAGTGATGGTAATGTCGAAAATCAAGTTTATGCTTTGCCTCACAATGTTAGTGGGGATGAAATTGAAAAAGCGGTAAGAATGATTAACGATCAGTTAGTCGGAAAAAGCTTGAAAGAAATTACACCAACACTTCTTCAAAATTTATCTAAGCATCATTTAGCAGGCGATCATGCTTCAGAACTTTTAAGTTTATTAGAAGATGTTTTAAAAGACGCTGCCAGTGAACAAATGTATGTTGATGGCCAGATAAACTTGTTGAATAATAATATAGATCAAAATTTGAATGATTTACGTTCTTTATATGAGTTAGTTGATCAAAATGATTTAATTTCGAACCTGATGAGCTACAAGCCAAAAGAAAATAGCAGGTTCCCAATTCAAGTTAGATTAGGATCTGAATTACCAAATGACTTACTTAAGAACTATAGTCTTTTAACGGCAGAATACAATGTTGGAGAGTACGGTAAAGGTACAATTGCTTTACTGGGGCCAACTAATATGCCGTATTCACAAATGATAGGTCTACTGGAATATTTCAGAACCGAGTTAGCTAAAAAATTACTCGATTATTATGGTAGATTTCAATAGAGGAGGTTAGCAGTGAGTAAAGAAGAATTTCCAAATGAAAAAAATTTAGACAAAAAAGATCCTGCACCTAAGAAAAAGACGAAAAATGATAAAAAGACTGAAGAAAAGAAAAGTGCAGTTAAAAATGAATCTGAACAATTAAAAGAGCAAATTGCTGAATTAACCAAGAAAAATAAAGATCTTGAAGATCGTTATTTAAGAAGTGAAGCTGAAATTCAGAATATGCAAAATCGCTATTCAAAAGAAAGAGCACAACTTATTAAATATCAATCTCAAGATTTAGCAAGAGATATCTTGCCAGCAATGGATAACTTGGAACGCGCTCTAGCTGTGAAAGCTGACGATGACGCCTCTAAGCAACTGAAAAAAGGTGTCGAAATGACACTTGAAGCTCTTGTTAAGAGTATGAAAGAAAATGGCATCGTAGAAATTGAAGCTGATGGCAAGAAATTTGATCCGACATTACATCAGGCTGTTCAAACAGTAGCTGCAGAAAATGATGATCAAAAAGACACAGTTGTTCAGGTTTTACAAAAAGGTTATAAATATAAAGATCGTACACTAAGACCGGCAATGGTAGTAGTGGCACAATAAAATCTTTAGAGAGGAAGTTTATTTAATGTCAAAAGTTATCGGTATTGACCTCGGAACTACGAACTCAGCAGTCGCTGTTCTTGAAGGTAAAGAACCAAAAATCATTACTAATCCAGAAGGTGACAGAACTACACCTTCAGTAGTTGCATTTAAAGATGGCGAAATGCAAGTTGGTGCTGTTGCCAAGCGTCAAGCTATTACTAACCCTAACACTATTGTTTCTATTAAACGTCACATGGGTGAAGAAGGTTACAAAGTTAAGGTTGGCGACAAGGAATACACTCCTCAAGAAATTTCAGCCTTTATTTTGCAATACATTAAGAAGTTCTCAGAAGACTACTTAGGTGAAGAAGTTAAGGATGCAGTTATTACTGTTCCAGCTTACTTTAACGATGCTCAACGTCAAGCTACTAAAGATGCTGGTAAGATTGCTGGTTTGAACGTCCAAAGAATTGTTAACGAACCAACCGCTTCAGCTTTAGCTTATGGTCTTGACAAGGATGACAACGATGAAAAAGTCTTAGTTTACGACCTTGGTGGTGGTACTTTCGATGTTTCTATTCTTCAATTAGGTGATGGCGTCTTCCAAGTATTATCAACTAACGGTGATACTCACCTTGGTGGGGATGACTTTGATAACCGTATCATTGACTGGCTTGTAAAGAACTTTAAGGATGAAAATGGCGTTGACTTGTCTAAAGACAAGATGGCAATGCAGCGGTTGAAGGATGCTGCTGAAAAGGCTAAGAAGGACTTGTCTGGTGTATCTTCAACTCACATTTCTCTTCCATTCATTTCTGCAGGCGATGCTGGTCCACTTCACCTTGAAGCTGACTTAACTCGTGCTAAATTCGATGAATTAACTGATGACTTAGTTCAAAAGACTAAGATTGCTTTTGACAATGCTTTAAAGGATGCAGATTTAACTGTTAACGACATTGATAAAGTGATTTTAAACGGTGGTTCAACCCGTATTCCAGCTGTTCAAAAGGCAGTTAAAGAATGGGCTGGCAAAGAACCTGACCACTCAATTAACCCTGATGAAGCTGTTGCCCTTGGTGCTGCTATTCAAGGTGGGGTTATTTCCGGTGATGTTAAAGACATCGTCTTGCTTGATGTTACTCCATTGTCACTTGGTATTGAAACTATGGGTGGTGTCTTCACTAAGTTAATCGACAGAAACACAACTATTCCAACTTCAAAGAGTCAAATCTTCTCAACTGCTGCTGATAATCAACCTGCCGTTGATGTACACGTTCTTCAAGGTGAACGTCCAATGGCCGCAGATGACAAGACACTTGGTCGATTCCAATTAACAGATATTCCACCTGCACCACGTGGTGTTCCTCAAATTCAAGTTACATTTGATATCGATAAAAACGGTATTGTAAATGTATCTGCTAAGGATATGGGAACTGGAAAAGAACAAAAGATTACTATCAAGAGTTCATCCGGTCTTTCTGATGAAGAAATCAAGAAGATGCAAAAAGATGCTGAAGAGCACGCCGAAGAAGATAAGAAGCGTAAAGAAGAAGTCGATTTACGTAATGAAGTTGATCAATTAATCTTTACTACTGATAAGACTTTGAAGGAAACAAAGGGTAAGCTTTCAGATAGCGACCGTAAGCCAGTTGAAGATGCTTTGGAAGACCTTAAGAAGGCTCAAAAGGACAACAAATTAGACGAAATGAAGGAAAAGAAGGATGCTTTGTCTAAAGCTGCTCAAGATTTAGCAGTTAAACTTTACCAACAAAATGGTGGAGCTCAAGGTGCTGCTGGTCAAGCAGGCACACAAGCAGGTCCTCAAGGTCCAAATCCAAATGGTGGCAACCCAAATAATGGTAATGCACAAGACGGTAGTTTCCATAAAGTAGACCCAGATAAGTAAAAGGGTTTATAATTTAAATAACCTATTAAGAAAAGAACTGCTTAAGGGTAGTTCTTTTCTTTTCAATAGCAAGGAGTTTAAATTTTGGCACAAGAAGATTACTACAAAGTTCTAGGTGTTGATCGTAATGCAAGTGAACAAGAAATCGGAAAAGCATATCGTAAGTTAGCTAAAAAGTATCACCCAGACTTAAACCATGAACCGGGTGCTGAAGAAAAATATAAGCAAGTTAATGAAGCTTATGAAGTATTGCATGATAAGCAAAAACGTGCTCAGTATGACCAATTTGGTTCAGCTGGTGTTAATAGCCAAGGCGGTTTTGGTGGCCAAGGCTTCGGCGGTGCTGGCGGTCAAGGATTTGGCGGCTTCGGTGATTTTGGTGACATCTTCAACGATATTTTCGGTGGAGGTAGTCAACGTCAACGAGTTGATCCAACTGCACCACAGCGTGGACAAGATCTTGATTATACTTTGACGATTGACTTTATGGATGCCATTAACGGTAAGAAGACGCAAGTTTCATACACTCGTAGTGAAACATGTCCAACATGTGGTGGTAATGGTGCAGAAAAAGGCACGCACCCAATTACTTGTGATAAATGTCATGGTAGTGGTTATATGACAATTACCCAACGTTCTGCCTTTGGAATGATTCAAAGACAAGTTGTTTGTGATAAGTGTCAAGGTAAGGGTGTAATCATCGAACATCCATGTAAGACTTGTCAAGGTAAAGGAACAGTAGATCGTAAGAATACCATTGAAGTTGATATTCCTGCCGGAATTGATAATGGACAACAACTTCGCTATGAAAGCCAAGGCGAAGCTGGTAAAAATGGTGGACCTTACGGAGATTTGTACATTAGTTATCGTATTAAGCCTTCAAAGGACTTTGAAAGACGCGGTAATACAATTTATACAAAGGTTCCAATCTCATTTGCACAAGCAACTTTGGGTGATGAGATTAAGGTTAAGACCGTACATGGTGAAAAAGATTTAAAGATTCCAGCTGGTACTCAACCAAATAAGAAATTCACTCTTCGCGGAGAAGGTGTACCTTATCTTCGTGGTGGCGGTAATGGTGATCAAATTACTACTGTTGAGGTGAAAATCCCTAAGAAAGTTAATGAAAAGCAAAAAGAAGCTTTAGTTGACTTTGTTAAGGCAAGTGGTGACTCAATTACTCCTCAAGGCAAAGGATTTTTCGAACGACTTAAAGATAAATTAAGTGGCGAAGAATAAATTAGCATTTAAAATAGACAAAAGTGATTCTGCAGTTGCAGATTCACTTTTTGTTTTCAATATTTTATAAGAAGCACAACCTTTGCTATAATTAATAAGATAGAAAATAAAGGGTGCAATTTTATGGATATTAATAAATTAAAAGATTATCAAAAACATATTCGTAACTTTTCAATTGTCGCTCACATCGATCATGGTAAGTCGACAATTGCCGATCGTATTCTTGAATTAACGGATACGGTTTCTCAGCGACAATTAAAGAATCAGATGCTTGATGATATGCCTCTTGAGCGTCAACGTGGGATTACAATTAAAATGAACTCTGTTGAAGTTAAGTATCATGCTAAAGATGGTGAAGATTATATTTTTCACTTGATTGATACCCCGGGACACGTGGACTTTTCTTATGAAGTGTCTCGTTCTCTTGCAGCTTGTGAAGGAGCTCTATTAGTAGTTGATGCTTCTCAAGGTGTTCAAGCACAAACTTTGGCTAATACATATTTAGCTATTGATGATGATTTAACAATTTTGCCAGTCATCAATAAAATTGATTTGCCATCAGCTGATCCTGATAATGCTAAAGAAGAAATTGAAGAGATGCTCGGGCTTGATGCTTCTGAAGCAGCTTTAGTTTCAGGTAAAACTGGACAGGGAATTGAGGATATGCTAGAAAAGATTGTCCAAGATATTCCTGCACCAGATGGTGATTTGCAGGCTCCACTTAAGGCTTTAATCTTTGATTCAAAGTATGATGATTACCGCGGGGTTGTCCTCTCAGTCAGAATTGAAGATGGGACAGTTAAACCTGGGGATCATATTAAAATTATGAATACCGGTAAGGAATACGAAGTAACTGAAGTCGGAGTCTCAAGTCCGCATCCTGTTAAAAAGGATATGTTAATTGCCGGAGACGTAGGTTATTTAACGGCTAACATTAAATCTGTTCGTGAAACGCGTGTCGGGGACACAATTACTTCTGCTGAAAATTCAACAGCAGAACCACTTCCAGGTTATCGTCAAATTCCACCGATGGTTTATTCAGGGATGTATCCAGTTGATAACCGGGATTACGATGATTTAAAAGAGGCTCTTCAAAAGTTGCAGTTAAATGACGCTGCTCTTGAGTTTGAACCCGAAACTTCAACTGCTTTAGGATTTGGTTTCCGTTGCGGCTTTTTAGGCCTGCTTCATATGGATGTCGTTCAAGAAAGATTAGAGCAAGAATTTGGTCTTTCACTCATTATGACTGCGCCTTCTGTTGACTATCACGCTATTATGAATGATGGTTCAACAATGGTTATTGATAACCCATCAGATTTACCTGATGCTGGTGAATATAAAGAAGTTCAAGAACCTTACGTTAAAGCTGAAATTATGGTGCCAAATGATTTCGTCGGTCCTGTAATGGAACTTTGTCAACATAAACGTGGCGAGTTTGTCACAATGGATTATTTGGATAAATATCGTGTTAATGTAATTTATAATATTCCATTAGCCGAAATTATTTATGATTTCTTTGATGACTTAAAATCTTCAACAAAAGGTTATGCCTCACTCGATTATGAAATAACTGGCTATCGGACTACTAATTTAGTTAAGATTGATATCTTGCTTAATAAGGAACCAATCGATGCTTTGAGTTTCATTGCTCACCGGGATGAAGCCCAAAGTCGGGCAAGACAAATGACTTCTTTACTTAAGAAATTAATTCCAAGACAAAATTTTGAAGTCGATATTCAAGGTGCAATTGGGGCTAAAATCATTTCTCGTGCAACGATTAAACCTTACCGTAAAGATGTTACTTGGAAGATTCATACCGGGGATCCAGACCGTCGTGCTAAGCTTCTTGAAAAGCAGAAGCGTGGTAAGAAGCGGATGAAGGCCGTAGGCCGGGTTGAAGTTCCTCAAGATGCCTTTATGGCGGTACTTAGAATGAATGACGATGACATCAAAGGAAAGTAGTATAAACAGATATGGCAGAAAATAAAAAAAGACATAATGTCAAATTAATCGTTACACGTGTTCTTGCTATTATTTTGCTGATTGTCGGTCTTGCTTTAATTTTTAACAAGCAAATTAGAAATTATTTAATTACTCAAAATCAAAATTCTGCGATGACCACTATTTCCAAGAAAAAGGTTGAACAAAACCAAAAAAAGAAGGGGATGTTTGACTTTAAAAAGGTAAAAGAGGTTGATTTCTCGCAAGTTGCTAAGTCAAGAAGGCAAAAAGACGTCTATGTAATCGGGGCTTTGGCGATTCCTGATGTCAACATGCGTTTGCCGATTTGCTTGGGAATGTCAGATGATGCAATGACCACTGGTGGTGGCACTATGCGTCCTGATCAAAAAATGGGCAAAGGAAATTATCCTATTGCCGGTCACTACATGACTACCAAAGGAATTCTCTTTTCACCTCTAGAAGATGTTAAAAAAGGTGAATTAGTTTATCTAACTAATATGAAAAGGGTTTTTACTTATAAAATCTATATGAAGAAAAAGGTAAATCCATACGCAGTTTATTTAGTTGATAATACTAACAAGCCAATTGTAACTTTAATTACCTGTGCTGATGGCGGTGTTAATCGTTGGGCAGTAAGAGGTAATTTAATTAAGACACAAGCAGCCAATAAGACAAATTTAAAGGTGTTCAATATTAAATAATGAAGTGGCAAAAAAGAAAAGAAGAAGAAATCGATCCAGCTTTAATTGAAAAATATCAACTTAGTCCAATTGCGGCTAAGTTGTTTTCTTTGCGTAAAATTAATACTGATGAAAAATTGGACTTTTGGTTTAACGCTGATGAAAATAATTTGGCTGATCCGTCTTTAATGCATGATTTGGATAAAGCCGTTGAAAGAATAAACCAGGCGATCGATAATGGTGAAAAGATTACCATCTACGGTGACTACGATGCAGATGGAATAACAGCGACAACCATTCTTACCGATACTCTGAGCATTTTGGGAGCTGATGTTCATTACTTTATCCCTGATCGCTTTAAAGACGGCTATGGCCCGAATATGCAGCGCTATCAGGATATTGTGGCGGATGGGACTAAATTGATTATTACAGTTGATAACGGTGTTACGGGCGTAGATGAAGTAAAATATGCGCAAGACCATGGAGTCGATGTCATTTTGACAGATCACCACACTTTTCAAGAGCAGGTCCCCAAGCCTTATGCTTTAGTGCACTGTAATTATCCGGGACAAAAATATCCTTTTGATGACTATTGTGGGGCTGGTGTTGCCTACACGATTTGTCGTAAGTTAATGGAAGATCCAATGCCAGAATTGTTGGACTTGGCCATGATCGGGACAATTGGCGACATGGTTAAAGTCACAGGTGAGGGTCATATCATTGTTAAACGCGGCTTGGAAATGCTGAATCAGACTGATCGTCCAGGTTTAAGAGCTTTAATAAAAAATGCAGGCTTAAAGATGGGTTCGATCAATGAAACCGACGTTGGTTTTAATATTGCCCCAAGATTAAATGCTGTTGGTCGTTTAGCCAATGCCAATTTAGCGGTCGAACTTCTTTTGAGTGATGATGAGGCTGAAGCCGAAAAAATTGCGACAAAAGTGGAAGAGTTAAATGATGAGCGTAAAGAATTAACCAGTGAAGTTTATCAAAAGTGTTTGGCGCAAATTAAGGAAAATAGTTGGCAAAAGAGCAATACCTTAGTCATTTATGATCCTAGTTTTCATGAAGGAGTACTTGGCTTAGTAGCCAACAAGGTGGTTGAAAAAACTCACAAACCAACAATCGTTTTGACTAAAAATCATGCTGGGGAAATTAAGGGCTCTGGACGGTCAATTACGGGCTTTAACTTATTTGATGCGCTTAATCCATTAAAGGACAGTTTGTTGACCAAATTTGGTGGGCACGACTTTGCTTGTGGTTTATCTTTAACAGAAGACAGAATTGATGAGCTAAGACAAAAATTTAAAGATGGTTTTGCAGTTACAGGCAATTTAGAAAAAACTGATTATGATTTTGAATTGAATTTGTCTTCCATAACTCCGCAAACGATTGCTGAGATCAATCAGGTTGGACCCTTTGGGACAGATGATCCTGAGCCGATTTTTTCAATTACGGATGCCCAAATAAATCATTTCTTCAAAATGGGCAAGGATAAGAATCATGTTAAATTTAATGTTCAAAAAGATCATGGCAGTTTAAGTATTGTCGGCTTTAATAAAGGATATTTAAACAACACGCTATTGCCTTTTATCAAGACGATTTTTTATCAATTATCCATTAATAATTATCGAAATAAAGTTGATTTGCAAGGGATTATGAAGGGGATTGAATTTTCTTCACCAACTTTAGCTAAACCTGAACCGATTATTGATTTGCGGACAGAGAATTTTGTCATGGGTTTTGCGGATCGTTATTTGCTCTTTGATAAGAAAAACTATAATTTTGCTAAAAATAGTTTGGGAATTGACGAAGATAAAATCAGTTTAGTTAAGGATTATCATCAAAAAGATGAAGTAGCTGTTTTATTAGATGTTCCGCATAATCAAATTGAATTGGATCAAGCTTTAGAAAATCAATACCGACAACTATATGTGCGCTTTTTAATCGATCAGTTGCCGGTGGAGCAATTACCTGAAAAGAATGATTTTGCCAAAGTATTAAAGTATATTTATACTCATCCAGGTCTTTCACCAGAAAATTATCGCAGTGTTGCGCCGTTTATTGGTCTTGATTATGACAGTATTTTATTTATTTTAAGAGT
>JAHLFT010000068.1 GCA_018883635.1 Candidatus Lactobacillus pullistercoris | reverse complement strand
AGTTGGCCTTTTTACTCAACTGAGCTAGACCTATTAGTCTAACAAAAGAAGAAATTAAAGAATTGGTGTCCTTTTCGTAATTAAATTGCGGTATACTTTTCATATCGTAAGATCTCCCTTAACTTTGATTTGAGCACTTAAAGTATAACGCAGGAAGATCTTGCGTTTTTATTTTTTATTAAAAAAAGCTAGAACTCACGCTAAGTTGACGTGATTTCTAGCTTTCAACTTTCAGTTATAGAAGATTAAATTTATAAGGAGAAAAAGAAAAATAGAGAAAATAAACAATTTAAAAAAGAATTTTCGTTGTCCTTGGGGACAAAGCCGTGATAATGTGTTGCAAGAATTTCATGACCGTGAATGGGGCAAGATTAATTTAGATGAAAATTATTTATTTGAAATGCTGGTTTTACAACTATTTCAATCCTGACTCAATTGGCGGGTAATTTTAAATAAACGCGAAAATTTCCGCAAAGCATTTAAAAACTTTGATCCTGCAGTGGTAGCTACTTTTAATGAACAGGAAGTTGAAAAGTTAATGATGAATCCGGCGATTATCCGCAACCGGAAAAAGATTAACGCAGCTATTAAGAATGCAAAAGCGATTTTGATTATTCAGGCAAAATACGGCAGTATGACTAAATATTTACAGAGCTTTGTTCCCGAACAAATTGTACATCATCCTTAATATTTTGAAGATATTCCTTTAAAAAATGAATTAACGACAAAAGTCGCATTGCAAATGAAAAAGGATGGCTTCTTTTTTGTTGGACCTGTAATTATTTATTCTTATTTGCAAAGTATTGGTTTAATCAATGATCACTTAGAGTGCTACCAGTTTAAGTATCATGGATAAGGATGAGTGAAAGATTCATGAAAGAAGTTTAACTGCACAAAAAGGTACGAGAATCACTTCTCGTACCTTTTTCTTTAGCTATAGAATTAATAATTTATTGAATTAAACTAACTTCTTCCGAATCCAACCAGAAATCCAGTCAATTATAACTACCATGATAATGATTCCGACTAAAATCACACCTACTCGGTCCCATTGACGGTACTGAAGTGCAATGATTAACGGATAACCAATACCACCGGCACCAACTAAACCAAGAATTGATGCGGAACGAATAGAAACATCGAACCGATACAAAGTGTTAGAAATAAGTGCTGGCATTAAATTTGGCATAGTTGAAAACATAATAGTATTAAATTTAGAACCACCTACTGAGGTAACCGCCTCGTTAGGTCCATCTTCTAAGTTTTCAATTGCTTCAGAGAATAACTTAGCAAGCATCCCCACAGAGTGGAAACCTAAGGCAAGCACACCAGCTGCAGAACCAGGTCCCACTGCTTTAATGAACATCAAAGCAAGAACAATTTCTGGGAAAGACCGGATCACTGCTAACACAATTTTTCCGCTTCGAGAAGCATACCATTTTTTATGACGGGTATTTGCTGCCCAAAAGGCGAATGGGAGTGAAATAATCGCTGAAATAAAAGTACCTAAAAAGGCAATACAGATAGTTTCCCATAATTGTGAAACTAAATCTTCTCCACTTCCGTTATAAATATAACTCCAGTCAGGGTGAAAAATTCCGGCAAAGATTGCCCCAGCTATTTGTGCAGCTGTTTGTTTAATTCCACCGAAATTAATCCCGGTACAGGACCAAATAATAATTGCAATCGTCACTAACGCAATTAACCAATGTGTAATTAATTTCAAATGACTGACGGGTTTAGGCGGTAATTTTGCAAAACTTTTATCCATTATCTCATTAACGCCTCCCGTGATTTAGATGAAATATAATCGATAATTACCACAACAATGATAATTACAATAATGATTGTTCCTGTCTTGGCATAATCGAAGACTTGCAAAGTTTGTTGCAAGTAAAGACCGATACCACCGGCACCAATATATCCAAGTACTGTTGAAGCTCTGACATTAATTTCAAATGCATATAAAACGTATGAAATAAAGTAAGTCATTATTTGAGGCAAAACCGCAAACCAAATGATTTGTAACTTATTTGCCCCCACAGCAGTTAAAGCCTCGATTGGACCTGGATCAATCGTTTCAATTGCTTCATAAAACAACTTAACAACAACACCAAAGGTGAACACAGCTAAAGCAAGGATACCAGCTACAGGACCAATTCCGACAATCGCTACAAAGATTGCACCCAAAAGAAGGTCAGGAACTGTTCTTACGATATTCATGATAAAACGTAAGATTCCTGTTACTGCTTTATTCTTAACAATATTCCGTGCAATAAATAATGAATAAATAAAAGCAATTATAGAGCCAATAGCCGTTCCTAAAACCGCCATCTTGATAGTTTCAAGAAGAAGTGGAATTACTGCGCTAAGATATGACCAATCTGGATTGAGCATTTGAACGAAAATATCAGCAAATTGACTAAAGTTTTCAAATAAGACGCTGATATGCGTATTGGTTTCATTAATTGAAACGAACAAGCCAGCAACAAGGATTACAAGCCATACCAAATTCATAAAATTGAACTTTTTCTTTGGTAAGTTCATTAAATCATGATCTGTCTTGCTCATTATTCTTCCTCCTTGTTGCCATCTCCACCATTATAAATATCTGTGAAGACTGATTCAGGAGTGTCGCTCATTTTACCATCATAAACAACTTGACCAGCATGAATACCGATTACTCGTTCACCAAATTGACGCGCAAGTTCCACGCTGTGCAAGTTAGCCACAACTGTCATTCCGTACTTTTTATTAAGCATCTTCAAATCTTCCATAACTCGCTTAGAAGTTTGAGGATCAAGTGAAGCAGTTGGTTCATCGGCCAAAATAATCTTAGGATCTTGAGTCAATACCCGGGCAATAGCTACACGCTGTTGTTGCCCACCAGATAATTCGTCAGCACGAGTATATACTTTATTAGCTAAATCAACTTGTTGCAATGCTTCATATGCTTTTTGCTTATCTTCTTTGGTAAATAAGTTAAACGTTGTTTTCCAAGTTGGATAATATGCTACTCGACCTGTTAAAACGTTGCGCAAAACACTTGAGCGTTTAACTAAATTAAAGTTTTGGAAAATCATTCCAATATTGCGACGAATTAAGCGTAAGTTTTTACCCTTAGCTTTTGTAATTGATTCGCCATCAATTAGAATGTCACCTTTAGTAATATTGTGTAACCGATTAATTGAACGTAAAAGCGTAGACTTGCCGGCACCAGATAAACCTACAACTACCACAAACTCACCTTTATTGATAGTTAAATTAATATCTTTTAAACCAACAGTTCCGTTATCGTAGACTTTTGAGACGTTCTTTAATTCAATCATTGGCTTTACGGAATCTGCCATTAATTATTAACTCCCTTAAATTTATTCTTTTTTATTTACAAGTTTTTCATAGTGGCGAATTTCGTTAAAGTCAGAATCCTTTGAACGAACATAGCCCTCATGAGTATAAACTTGTTCAATTACTTTACGTCCCTCTTTTGACTTTCCGATTGCAATAAATGCTTTAGCAAGTTTATTACGGAAAGCTTTAGACATATCGCTTCTAACAGAAATTGTGTCATTAGGAATTGAATGCGTAAAGTAAATTGGAACTACCTGCTTCATAATATTTGGTTTGTCTTTAATAACCGCATTACGTGCATCTTCAAAAACAAACGCAGCATCAGTGTCCCCATTTAACACATTAAGTACCGCTTGATCATGACCAGTTACCGTAACTAACTTACATTTCTTAGTTACATCTAAGCCTTTTTCTTTTAATTCAGCAACTGGGAACAAATAACCGGAACTTGAAGTAGGATCTTGAATCGAAATGCTCTTACCTTTTAAATCTTTCCAAGATTTAATTTTCGAGCCTTTTTTAACTAAAATTTCAGCACGATATGACTTAACTAATTTCTTAGTAGCCTTACCGTCTGGTTGTTTTACACCATAGCGTTCAGCTTGAAGCAAGACATCAGCAATCCCGCGTTTATGAGCCAAAACGTAACCATCTGGTGGTAAGAAAGCAACGTCAACTTTTTTAGATGACATTGCTTCAATTGGAGCATTGAAACTTGTAGAAGTGGTTACATGAACTGGAATGCCTAAACGCTTAGAAAGCATTTTTTCAAGTGGTTTGGCACGAGCTTCTAAAGTTGTCGCATTTTGACTTGGAACAAATTGAACTTGCAAGGATTTCGGGGTGTAGCTCTTAGACTTTGAATGATTAGAAGAACATGCACTCATCACTCCCGCAACTAAAACGGCTAAACCAACAGTTAAAAACTTTTTTAGTTTCATAATCCTTTCTCCCAGTTTTTATTTTGTACTTTCTACAATTTTGTCGTATTTACGGATAACATTGAAGTCACTATCTTTAGTGTAAGCGTAGCCTTCATGACTATATACGCTTTCGATAACCTTCTTACCTTCTGGTGATTTACCAACAGCAATAAAGGCCTTAGCTAACTTCTTCTTGAAAGCCTTTGACATATCTGGACGAACAGAAATAGTGTCATTTGGAATAGGCTTAGTGAAGTAAATTGGCACAACTTGGCTCATAATCTTTGGATTATCAGCCTTAACAGTGTTACGTGCGTCTTCAAAAACAAATGCTGCATCAGTATCACCATTTAATACGTTCAAGACTGCTTGGTCGTGACCTGTTACAGTAACTAACTTAGATTCCTTAGTAACGTCAAGACCCTTTTCCTTTAATTCAGCAACTGGGAAAATGTAGCCAGCACTTGAAGTTGGATTTTGAACAGAAATACTCTTACCCTTAAGATCTTTCCAAGACTTAATCTTTGAACCCTTCTTAACTAAGATTTCAGCACGGTATGACTTAACTAAATCTTTAGTAGCCTTACCACCTGGTTGCTTAACACCATAACGTTCAGCTTGTAAAAGAAGATCTGCGGCATGTTGCTTATGCGCTAAAACATAACCATCTGGTGGAAGGAAACCAACATCAACCTTCTTTGACTTCATAGCTTCAACAACAGTATTGTAATCTGTTGACATTGAAACATGGACTGGAATACCTAAACGCTTTGAAAGCATCTTTTCTAGAGGCTTAGCACGAGCTTCCAACTTAGTAGCAGCTTGACTTGGTACAAATTGAATCGTCAAGCTCTTAGGGGTATACCCATTCTTATTAGAACTACTACTTGAACAAGCAGTAGCAACAACTGCGACTAAAAGCGCAATAGCGCCTACCAGCACTTTTTTAAAGTTTTTCATATTGCCCTCCCTATGACAATGAAAAAAATAGCAACGCAAACCGAACATTATAAAAAAGACTTAATACGGAACGTCAAAAAACGATCATATTAAGTCAGATTTTAATATTCTTAGATAAAAAACGAACAAAAATAGGAATGGCTAAAAAAGCAGACACTGCATCTACGGGAATAACAGGTGTGATACTGTAATCATTCTGAACCGGCACAGTGGTTTCCTCCCTTCTAGATTCCTTGCGTTCATTTGTAAAAATAATACCAGAAACATTCTGATATTATCAAGTATATATATAAAAAATAATGGATTATTTTTAATCCATTATTTTTTTGCTACTTTATGCTTTAGGTTTAAGTGGATTATTATCAATATCTGTTCTAACAATTAACACATCTGCTAAAGCATGTTGGTTAACGTATTCAGTTACTGAACCCATTAACATTCTTTCAACGGCATTTAAACCAGTAGCTCCCATTACAATTAAGCTATTATTATGATCTTTGATAAAATCATAAGAAATAATTCTCTTAGGACTGCCATAACGAATGTGATAACTGATATCGTCGAAGTTGAAATTATCATGAGCCCACTTCTTCAAACTCTTTAAATATTCTTCAGCATCTTGAGTCATTTGATAAATAGTATCGCCAGAAATAAGGGTATCTTGCATTTCACCCATGAATTGACGCGTATCAATAACGTTCAAAACATCAAGGTGGGCATGATCCGTCATCGCAATCTTAACAGCCTTATCAAATGATCTTTCAGCTGTTTCTGAGCCATCCACTGGAACTAAAATACTTTCTTTTTCTTGAGCCATTTTCTCATCTCCTAAGAATTATTTTCTATTTAATTCTATTTTAGCATAATTTTGTAAGCTGTTACTTTTTCTTTACTCTCTAATTGATTGTTTCTTTGTAAATTTGTTGGTAGAATTAATTTCAATGTTTTAGTAATTGGAAGGGGGATTTTATGGAGAAAAAGAGAAATAATCAATTAATTGGTATTACCAGTGGTCGCAATTTTAGAGAACTTGGTGGTTATGAAACTTTATCTGGAAAAACCATCAAAACGCATAAACTATTAAGAACTGGTAACTTAGCTGATCTATCACCTTTTGATCTAGATTATTTAAAGGACTACGGTGTTAAATATGTTGTCGATTTTAGAAGTCAAGATGAAGTAGATCATCAACCAGACCGTGTTCCTGAAGGGGCACAATATGACTTTGACCCTGTTTTTAGCGAGGACTTAACCAACTCCTCAAAGAGTATTAGCGATCTTGATGCTCAATCTAAAGATGATGCAGACTTTGGCTTTAATCACATGCTTTACGCCTATGAAGATATGGTTCAAAGTGATTCCGCTCAAAGGGCTTATCGTAACTTCTTTGATAAATTGCTTGAAAACACTGATGAAGATTCAGCCTTACTCTTCCACTGCACTGCCGGAAAAGACCGGACCGGTTTTGGAGCACTACTTGTTTTAACAGCTTTAGGTATTCCGCTGAGGACTATCAAGCAAGACTATCTTTTGACTAACATCACAACTAAAGATTTCGTTGATGGCATGATCGAAAGAGAAAAAGCACAAGGTAAAAATGAGAACACTTTACAATCAATTCGTGATATTCAAAGTGTTAATCCCGAATATATTGATCACGCAATTAAAGTACTAAACGATGATTACGGTAGCATCAACAACTATTTAAGAGATGCGATGAAACTATCAAGTGCCGATATTATGTCATTAAGAAATATTTATTTAAACTAATTTAAAAAGAGAGTTGGAAGAAATTTCTCGAGGAGTTTTTTCTAATTCTCTTTTTTCTTAAAACTTTTGTATTAAATATTCGTAAATCACTTCAGGATCAGTAAAATTGAAAAAGTGTTTTAATTCTTCGACCGGTGTTTTGGCCAAAAAATCCATTACCTGACTGAGAAGTTTAGCCTGTCCGTCAGGATTAGTTTCAAGAAGCATGAATAAAAATTTCACTTCTAATTCTTCATCCGGATTAACCATATTATGAAAAAGAACAGGATTTTCTAGTTTTACGGGAACGATTAAGCGTTTATTTACAAACTCACCTTCAGTATGCGGGATTGCAATATTAGGTAAATCAGCACCTAAATTTTTAGTTGAAAGTCCTGTAGGAAAATTATGCTCACGATTGATAATGTGTGATAAAAAATCGCCTTTAACATATCCGCTTTCAAGTAAATGATCATAAATATTTTTTAGTAGCTCATCTTGATCAGTTTCATGACTAACAAAAACCGCGTCAGACGCAAAGATTGAACTATTTGCCATAATATTTCCTCCCTTTTTCTTACATCCATGACAATAAATTATCAAGACCTTTTTTTCAACTAAAAACATGGTAAAGTTAAAAAGTAATTTTGGTTTATTTTGTTTATCAAGGGAGAAAACAATGACAAAAACAAAAACTGTATATTTTGGTGCTGGCTGGTTTAATGAAAAGCAAAACAAAGCTTACCAAGATGCAATGGAAGCTTTAAGACAAAACCCAACCATTGATCTCGAGAATAGCTACGTTCCTCTTCAAAACCAATATAAGGGAATCCGCGTGGATGAACATCCTGAATACTTACATGATGTTGAATGGGCTGACGCAACTTATCATGGTGATTTACTTGGCATTAAATCAAGTGATGTCATGATTGGTGTTTATCTTCCTGAAGAAGAAGATGTTGGTTTAGGAATGGAACTTGGCTATGCTTTAAGTCAAGGTAAGTTTATTTTATTAGTCGTTCCAGATGAAGACTACGGTAAGCCAATTAATTTAATGAGCTGGGGCGTTTGCGATAATGCAATTAAGATGAGTGAATTAAAGGACTTTAACTTTAATAAACCTCGTTACGCCTTTTATGATGGTGCAGTTTACTAATAATTAATAAAAATAAGTAAATTAAATGACCTCTCACTTATATCAATTAGCGAGAGGTCATTTTTTATTATCATTAATTATCATGTATTTATCTTTCCAAGTATTCAAAGTGATTTTATCTTTT
>JAHLFT010000067.1 GCA_018883635.1 Candidatus Lactobacillus pullistercoris | reverse complement strand
GCAGCACCAGCTGGGATTTGTAACTTAACTACGTTAATAACTTTTTTTGCCACGGTCAAAACCTCCTTGATTCCGTGATGCGGTTAAAATGGAGAATTTACCTACTTCTCCTCCCACAATAATAAACGTACTTTAGTATAGTAACATCGTTTAACCGCAATTACAATATTTATTTCAACTTTTTACTCTTCATCAAGTTTCTTTACTTGATCATAATCAAGTTCAGCGGTTGTTGCTCTACCAAACATATCAACTGAAACATATAACTTGTACTTATCAGGTTGAATATCAGTAATCTTACCAACCATGCCATTAAAAGCACCTTCGGTAATAGTTACTTGTTCACCTAATTCAAAGTTAACAGCTGGTTTTTGCTTAGCAGGTGCCCCTTGGTTCTTAAGTAAACGTTCTACTTCTTCATCTAAAAGTGGTGAAGGCTTTGATCCACCACCATGTGAACCGACAAAACCAGTAACGTTTGGCGTATTTCTAACAATAAACCAGCTTTCATCAGTCATCACCATTTCGACTAAGACATAGCCAGGAAATACCTTTTCTTCAACTTCTTGTTTCTTACCACGAACAGTTTCAACCTTTTCTTCTTCGGGAACCATTACTCTAAAAATGTAGTCTTGCATCCCCATGCTTTGTGCACGTGATAATAAGTCAGACTTTACTTTATCTTCATAGCCAGAATAAGTATGTAAAACATACCATTTCTTTTCCGCTGTTTCGACCATTTCGAACTCTCCTTAAATTATTGCAAACAAAAAAACCTCGTTACTGGAGGTTTTGCTTTGACTTTATTATACCACGAGCTAGTCTTAATAGCTACCATTACATAATTGCTTGAGTTAATGTACTAAACGCCCAGTCAAGTGCACCTAAATAAATTGCAAACAAAATCGATGATGTAATAACTGTAGCTGTATCATGACGATTTTGTTTAAAAGATGGCCAAGTTACTAATTTCATTTCGTGTCCAACACTCTTAAAGAACTTGATCATTGATGTTACCTCGTTTCCTTATGTAATGTCATTTTACCGCAATGCTTACAAAATTTCTTTAATTCAAGTCGCTGAGTGCGATTCTTGCTTGCGGTGATTGAGTAGTTACGTGACCCGCACTCTGTACAAGCTAATGCTGCTTTTTTCACTGCCATAATCTCACTTCCAAACTCATGCCATTTTACCAGGAATAGGCAAATAAAGCAATTCCAATGAAAAAGTCAAAAAAAGACAGCTGCTTTTAAGCAGCTGTCTTAGGTGGTCAAACTTGCGTGACCACTGTGCGTAGAACATTGTTTTTTAGTCGGATTTACTTCTTAAGATTTTCGTTAACGAAGGCTTCGATTTTATCGTCAGAGTCTTTCAAAAATGGAAGCATATCTTCTTCCGTCTTCATGGTATCTCTACCATTCTTTTCCATGAAGTAGTCCCAAAGGGCATCTCTAACTGGCATGTTTGAATCACTCCAGTCAAAAACTTCTTTCATGTGACGGTCTAACAATGCAGTCTTAATAATTTCGTCTGCCATCTTAAATTACCTCCTAAAAATATTCTACATAAATGATTATACCTCTTTTTTACAGATAGCTACTACAAATTTACTTTTCAAAAATAGCATTTACAAACTTTTTATAAGCGCGAGAGTGAGCTCGTTTAAGTTTTTCTTTATCCCAATTGCCATTTTTTACTAATTCATCAAGCGTTTCCTTACCAAGATCAATTTTGAAGGCTTTTAGTTCTGTGCCAGATAAATCACTTAAATAATCGTTGGCTAATTCTTCAGTTATTAACATAGTTTCACTTTTTTCTTTAATTAAAGAACTATTAACTTCTGTTAATGCCTCAAGCGACATACATAAATTTTCACCTTCTCTTCTAGAAGCTTTTCTATAACGCAGAAGAGAAACATTGTGATTATATAATTGCTTTTTGAAAAATGTACAAAATTTTCCTTTTTTAGGATTAAATTTTAAAACTGCTTGGTGACAAACAATTAATGCTTCTTGATCCCAGTCTGCTTCATCAAAATCCTTAGCATAAAACTTCCTCTTATTCTTTTCAACTAATGGACGATAATTCTCAAATAATTCCTGTAATGCCCCTTCATCATTTTCCTTTACTGCTTGAATCAATTTTAATTCAGTCTTAGCATAAACCATCTTTTCATCTCTTTCTTTTAAAAATTTTTATGAGTAAAAGAATACAGAGTTTATGCCGAAAAAATAATATTTTTTCTGAGATAGCAGACAAAATGGCCGTTTTGTTTATTTAATAAAAAACAGATTAACTTTTTTGTATAATTTTGAAAAAAAGAAGATTAGCTAGTACACTAATCTTCTTTTAAATAAATTTATTTCAATGGATTTCGACTATTAAGCATTTGATAAAGCATGATTCCTGTTGCCACACTTGCATTTAATGATTGAACATGCCCCACCATTGGCAACGTTAAGGTTTGATCCATTTGCTTTTTTAGCAGTGGAGAAATGCCTTTGCCTTCATTGCCAATGACTAAAACAGTTTTACCATTAGCATTCCACTCACGGTAATCTGTCCCCTGCATATCAGTGCCAAACAGCCAATAACCTCTCTTTTTCAATGTTTTACTCGTTTGAACAAGATTATTAACTCTAGCTACAGGAACATAATCAATCGCACCAGTAGAAGTTTTGGCCACCACTGATGTTAGTCCAGACGCATGTCTCTTAGGAATAATGATAGCATCGACTCCTGTCGCGTCTGCCGATCTTAAAATCGAGCCTAGATTATGCGGATCTTCAATGGAATCTAACATTAGTAAGAACGCATCTTTATTTTCTTGATCAAAATTATCTAAAAGTTGATCCAAATCAGCATATTCAAAGCTTGAAACTGCTAGCACCAATCCTTGATGGGTTCCGCCTTGAACCAAACGATCTAATTTATTTTTTGGTACCGTTTGAACAACTAAACGTTTTTTCTTTGCTAATTCATAAACTTGATTGGCAAATTCTTCCTGAATTCCATGTTGAAGGAAAACTTTATTGATCCGATCAGCAGATTGAGTTTTTAGGAAATCGATTCCTGCATGTCTTCCAAAAACGAAATCTTTATTACTTGAAGTCATAATTTTCTAGTTCTCCATTTTCTACTGCCTTAATGCACCATAGGGCAAGTTCATCTACGCGACTATGTTTTCCTGCCAAATCTAAATAGCCGATCATGGACTCAAAGCCTGTAGATAATTGATATGTTTTTAAAGTAGTGTTTTTAGCTTTAGTATGACTTTTAGCATTTCTGCCACGTCTAAAAGCTACTAATTCTTCTTCTGAAAGCATTTCTTTATTTTGCATTTCAGTTATCAGTGCAGCTTGCGCTTTTGCGGAAACATAATGTGTTGCTTCTCTTTGTAAAACTTGTGGTTTTACAATTCCGCCTTTAATTAAATGCCGACGAATATAAATTTCATAAACTGCATCCCCCAAATAAGCAAGTGTCTGGCCATTTAAGGTATCAGGATTAACTTCTTGTTCAACTAATTTTTTAACTTTAATCACGAGTCCACCTTGTCCCTTGTGGAGTATCTTGAATTGTAACTCCCATTTCTTTTAATTGATCACGCAATTGGTCACTAACTGCCCAATTTTTATTCTTACGTGCTTCGTCACGTTGTCTAACTAATTCTTCAATTTCTTCATCATTTGAAGCAGCTTTCTTGGCAGTTAATTTTACACAATCAATGCCAAAAATATTCAACCAAGCAGACAATAACTCCTTAAAGATTCTAAGTTCTTCTTTGTCAACATTTTTTTCGTTAACATTAGCATTCACAAGCGGTAAAACTGCATAAATTGCTGCCAAAGCATTTTGAACATTAAAGTCATCATCCATTGCTTCTTCAAACGCTTTTTTAGTATTCTCAACAGCTTCACGCAATTGTGCAGATTCTTTAGCTAAACTATCATCTTCTAGACGATAATCAATATTAGTAAGGGTATTTTTAAACCGCTCTAAAATTGTTTGTGCTTGCTTTAAATTATATTCAGAATAATTGATTTGGTGACGATATTGAACGCTAGCCATGAAAAAGCGCAAAACTTGCGGATCAACTTCTTTAATAATATCGTGAACAGTTACAAAATTATGAAGTGACTTCGACATCTTTTCTTCATCTTTACCAACAGTCACAAAACCATTATGTAACCAATAATTTACAAACTTCTTACCTGTCTTAGCCTCACTTTGAGCAATTTCATTTTCATGGTGTGGAAATTCGAGATCTTGACCACCACCGTGAATATCAATGGTCTCACCCAAATATTTGGTGGACATTACTGAACATTCAATATGCCAACCTGGACGACCTTTTCCCCAAGGTGAATCCCAAGCAATTTCATCATCCTCTTTTTGGCCTTTCCATAAGGCAAAATCAATTGGATCTTCTTTGCGATTTTGCTCCTCATCATTAATATGCTCTGAGGCGCCTTCCTCGAGTTGATCTATATTTTGATCGCTCAATTCGCCATAATGACTAAACTTCTTTGCCCGGTAATAAACATCACCATCTACTTCATAAGCATAGCCTTTTTCAATTAATGTTTGCACAAAAGAAATGATATCTTTTATCTCATGAGTTGCACGGGGATGAAGTGTTGCAGGTTCAATGTTCAAAGCTGCAGTATCTTCTAAATAAGCATTAATAAATTTTTCTGCTAACTTTGGAACAGTCGTTTTCTCACTACGAGCCTCGTTGATCATCTTGTCATCAACATCAGTAAAATTAGACACATATTTTACTTTGTAACCTTTATATTCAAAATAGCGTCTTATTGTATCAAATGCAATTGCACTACGAGCATTACCAATGTGAATGTAGTTATACACAGTAGGTCCACAGACATACATACTAATTTTTCCCGCAACTAATGGTTTAAATTCTTCTTTTTTACGCGTCAGTGTATTATAGATTTTCACAGCTAACACTTATCCCTTCTTTAAAAATAGCTATTTTCATTTTAGCAGATGAAAAAAGAAGTTGCAGGTGTCTGCAGCTTCTTTTTGCTTTATTAATCCTTAATTTTAAAGACCATTTTCTTCCATTTGCTTTAAGGTCAAATCAAGGTGCTCAATAACTCTTTCTTTACCTAAAAGTTCCATGGCTTCACCAATACCAGGGCCTACCATTGAACGAGTGCCGGCAATTCGAATTGGCATAAATAACTTTCTACCCTTAACACCGGTTTCACGACGAGTTGCTTGAATGGCATTCATGATTTGAACTGAAGTAAAGCGTGGAATTAAATCTAATTGCTTCTTAAATTCTTCGATAACTCCGCGGCCATCATCATTCTTGATTTCTTCAAGTTCCTTGTCACTTAAGTTCTTTGCATCTTCAAAGAAGATCTTAGCCATATCAACAATTTGATTGGTGTATGACATTTGAACTGAATAAATGTTAACTAATTGGCGAACCCATTCCATCTTTTCAGGAGTTGGATGTTCATCAATAAGTCCAGCTTCTTGTAAATTGTTCAAAGCTAAGTCAAGTAAGGTATCACGATCAGCCTTCTTGATGTACTGGTTGTTTACCCATTCAAGCTTCTTCTGATCAAAGGCAGCTGGTGACTTAGACAACCGCTTTGGATCAAATTGCTTGATGAATTCACGCTTGTTGAAGATTTCATTTTCACCCACTGGAGACCAACCAAGCAAAGTGATGAAGTTGAACATTGCATCAGGCAAGTAACCAAGATCACGATATTGTTCAATAAATTGAAGAACTGATTCATCACGCTTAGAAAGCTTCTTACCAGTTGCAGCATTAATGATCAAAGTCATGTGACCAAACTTAGGTGGCTCCCAACCAAGTGCTTCATAAACAACCAATTGCTTAGGAGTGTTTGATACGTGGTCATCACCACGAAGAACGTGTGTAATCTTCATAAGGTGGTCATCAACAACAACAGCAAAGTTATATGTTGGCATACCATCACGCTTTTGGATGACAAAATCACCACCGATGGTATCTGATTCAAAACTCAAATGACCTTTAACCATATCATCCCATTCATAAGTTTCCATCTCTGGAATATGAATACGAACAACTGGCTTTAATCCCTTTGCTTGAGCATCTGCTTGTGCCTTTTTAATTTCATCAGCAGTCATGCCTTCATACTCGTAAGTGTAGTGAGGTGCAACACCCATTGCACGTTGTTCTTCACGTTGAGCTTCAAGCTCTTCCTCAGTTTTGTATGAGTAGTATGCCTTGCCTTCGTCAATTAATTGATCGATGTACTTTTGATAGATTTCTTTTCTTTCTGATTGACGGTAAGGACCGTAGTCGCCGCCCTTATCAGGACCTTCATCCCAGTCAATTCCGAGCCAGTGAAGATTCTCCATCTGTGACTTTGAACCGCCCTTAATGTTACGTTTTTGGTCTGTATCTTCAATTCTTAAAACAAAAGTACCCTTATTATGACGGGCAAATAAATAGTTAAATAGTGCAGTACGTGCGTTACCAATGTGTAAGTGACCAGTTGGACTTGGTGCATATCTTACACGGATTTTTTGTTTAGCCAAAATTCATGCCTCTTTCAAAAATAGTAGATTTTAACAGTATTAGTTTACGCGTTATCTATAAAAAGTTCAATTCCTGCTAGCCAAAAACTAATTTTAATGCTTGAGAAACACTAGAAACGGGAATTACTTCAATTCCAAAATCAGTTAACTTTTTACTCATATTATGCTTAGGAATAAAAATCCGCTCAAAGCCAACCTTCGCCGCCTCTTTAATTCTTGAATCAACTTTATTAACACGGCGAATTTCTCCAGTTAAGCCGACTTCTCCTATAAAACAATCAGTCGGACTAATCTCTTTATCAGTATAACTTGAAGCAACGGCCATAATAGCCGCTACGTCAATTGCTGGTTCATTTAATCTAATCCCACCGGTAGCAGTTAAATAAACATCTTGGTTTTGTAGCATCAAATTCCCCCGTTTTTCAAGTACTGCAAGTAATAATGCTGCTCGATTATAATCGATTCCCGATGTAGTTCTTTTAGCATATCCAAAAGCTGTTGGTGTCACCAAAGCTTGAATTTCCGCTAAAAGTGGCCTCGTTCCTTCAAGAGAAACAACAACAGCAGAACCAGTCGATTTTGGAAGTCTTTGATCAAGAAAAATTGATGAAGGGTTTGTTACTTCTTTTAAACCTTCATTCTCCATTTCAAACATCCCGATTTCATTAGCAGCACCAAACCGATTTTTAACTGAATGAAGGATACGATAAGAATGATGTTCATCTCCTTCAAAATAAAGAACAGTATCTACCATGTGCTCCAAAATCTTAGGACCGGCAATGGCGCCTTCCTTTGTAACATGTCCAATAACAAAAACCGTTATTGCATCCATCTTTGCGATTTTCATCAATTCACTTGTAACTTCTCTAACCTGAGAAGCTGAACCTGTCATTGAATCTAAACTTGGTTCATTCATAGTCTGAATTGAATCGATGACAACAAAGTCAGGCTTAACATCATCAATTTGATCTCTAATATCATGCATATCAGTTTCTGGATAAAGCAACATTTGACTTTGACCAACGCCTAACCGATCTGCTCTTAATTTAATTTGATTGGCTGACTCCTCCCCAGAAACATATAAAACTTTATATTTTTTGGATAAATCACTCATGATTTGCAACATTAAAGTTGATTTACCAATTCCTGGATCTCCACCAATGAGAACTAATGAGCCCGGGACAATTCCGCCACCCAGAACTCGATTTAATTCTTCTGATTCAGTCTCGATTCGCTCTTCTTTTTCAGCCTTAATTTTATCTAAATTAACTGGTTCATTTAAACCAGTTTTTTTAATCAATTGACTTGGTGCTACTTTTGCTGATCTTTTTTGTACTTCTTGAGTTTCTTTTTCAAATTGATTCCAGGCACCACAGTTAGGACAACGGCCTAAATAACTGGCGGAAATATAGCCACATGAGCGACATTTATACTGTGTTTTTATTCTTGCCATTTAATCCTCCTCTGATTTATTTGTTGAACCAAAGCCACTCATCCGTTGACGTTTAATCGGATCATCATCATCAGTTTTCAGATATTTCATAAATATTCCCTGGGCAATACGGTCGCCTTTATGAATATGCAATGGACAAACTCCATAATTCAATACTTGAACAAATATTTCGCCTTCATTATTAGGATTGTTATAGTAATCCGAATCAATAACGCCAATCCCATTAGGTAAACTCAAATTCCGTTTAAAAGTATTAGAAGATCGGTTAGCTAAAATTAGGACTTCATCTTCGGGCATATAAGCTTTTAAGCCTGTGGGAACTAATATCGGTTTTAAAATTTGATTAGCCATTTCATAATCACGATTAAACATTTGATGGCCATTTCTGATTAAGCGGAAAATACGGACAAAATTTAAGCGCCAAATACTTGGGATAACGATATCTTCCGCAGCTTCAATATCATATCCTGCACTTGCCACGGTTTGGCGGCGAGGTAAATCTATTCCTTTATCTTTAAACTTTGATACAACTTCGAATCCACGTATTTTCATAACTAATCTCCATAAATTACTTTTATTTTTTTAGACTTATATTTTACAATGTTTTTTAGCAAAGCAAAAATTTTATCTCTATAATTAAGTACGCAAAAAATTGCTATTTTTCTTTTAAAAGGTGACTTTTTATGTTTAATATTGATAACCCACACCAATTTTTCGATATCTATGATAATAACGACGTTTTAGTTTGTCACTGGACAATGGACAAAATCAAGCATAAAGACACTACTATCTGGGTAATGAATCACTTTTTCTTTAATCCAACAAATGATTCACAAAAATCTATGCCGCTTCTTCTAGATGAGGAAATGGAAACGGCAAAATCAATTTCTAAAGAAAGTGGTTGCCCAATTTGGCCGCTTGATCCGAAGATTATTGACTATTTTAAAAATCATCCTGATTTCTATGATATTTGGTATCAAAAGCCTTTTACAGTTGAATAATAAAAAAACTGATAGCTTCTTTTTAAATAAAGTTATCAGTTTTTCTTTACTTAATTAATTGATTATATTTTGCACAATTTGGCAAAGTAAAATCTAATTTAGCATAGCCATTCCATATTTTTTGTTGGTTAAACATTTTTGTTTCTTCATTGTGAACTTTAGCTGGCTTAAGTCCTAAAGAATGACGAACTTGAATGGATTATTCACTTCACCACTATAACAACCTTTTCTAAAGATCCTATGTTAATCGGAGCATGATAATCAACTGGTACATTAAAAAGTTCACTCCTTGCAATTTTTAATCCTCAATAAACTATCTTTAATTTAGCAAAAATGGTTTGATGGATGAATATAATTATTATCTTTTTTTATCAATCTTTACTACGATATAAATTTTTTGTATAACATATCTAATTTAAATATATCTCATAAAATTAGACGCTAAACTTTATATAAGCTAGAATATAGTAATTAAGATATTTAAAAGGAGGACTTTTAATTAATGTCAAAAGAAATAACTAATGATGTCATTTCAAAATTTAAAAATGACTTAGAAAAGCACCCCGTTTTTAACGTTGCTAGTCACGCAGCTCAAGAAAACGGTATTTACAAGGCAAGTCAAAACTTACAAACCAAGATTGATTTAGATCCAACCTTCTCGATTGAAATTGATACTGGTAAGCCAGCTGACCAAAAGCAATCTGGTCGTTGCTGGATATTTAGTGCTTTAAACACGATGCGTCACCCATTACAAAAGAAGTTTAAGTTGAAGGAATTCGAATTATCTCAAAATTACACTAACTTCTGGGATAAATTTGAAAAATCAAATTGGTTCTTTGAAAATGTAATTGCTACAGCTGATAAAGATTTAGGTGATCGTAAGGTTTCATTCTTGTTCACTACCCCACAACAAGATGGTGGTCAATGGGATATGCTTTGCGGTATCATCGAAAAATACGGTATTGTACCAAAGAGTGTTTATCCAGAAACCGCTAATGCCACCAACTCAAGTGCATTAAATGATACTTTAAACACTTTGCTTCGTAAAGATGGTTTAGAACTTCGCAAACTCGTTAATGCCGGCAAATCAGAAGACGAAGTACAAGCTCGCAAGGAAGAAATGTTAAATGATGTCTTCCGCGTTCTAGCAATTTCACTTGGTGTGCCACCAAAGAAGTTCAACTTTGAATACCGTGATGATGACAATAATTATCACATTGATAAGGACATTACTCCTAAGGAATTCTTTGACAAATACGTTGGCATGGATTTAGCTAACCACATTTCAACTATCAATGCGCCAACTAGTGACAAGCCTTTCCACAAGGTCTTCTCAGTTGAATACTTAGGTAACGTTGAAGGCGGTCGTCAAGTTCGTCACTTGAACTTAAAGGTTGATGAAATGAAGGATTTGATCATCAAGCAATTAAAGAGCGGCGAAGTTGTTTGGTTCGGTTCAAACGTTGTTAAGGACTCTGAACGTCGTGCTGGACTTCTTGATACCAACCTTTACCGTCGCGATCAATTATTCGACGTTGACTTCTCAATGTCTAAAGCTGACAAGCTTGATTCAGGCGAAAGTATGATGGACCACGCCATGGTTATCACTGGTGTTGACATTGTTGACGGCAAACCAACTAAGTGGAAGATTGAAAACTCATGGGGCGAAAAGCCAGGTTTTAAGGGTTACTTCGTGATGAGTGATTCATGGTTTGATTCATTTGTTTACCAAGCTGTGATTAACAAGGATATCTTGCCAGATGATCTTAAGAAGGCTTATGATGAAGGCAAGGATAATCCGATTCAATTATTGCCATGGGACCCAATGGGTGCTTTAGCATTTAAGTACTAAAAGGCTATTTATTTTAGAATTTATATTTATAACTGAATTTAACAAGATCAAAAAAGCTGAAATAAAATAACGATTTCAGCTTTTTATTTTGGTTCTATGATAAATCCTGTTGATAGATTTCTATGATATTCTATCGACAGGATTTTTTATTGCATAAAAAAGAGGCCATAGCCTTTCTTAACTTAAAATCCTTCTTCGACCAATTCAATTAAGTTTACTAGGAGTTTTTGCTATGTCCTTTCTTAATGACTGTATTAAATTTCATCTCAATATTGAAGATTCTAATATTATTTTTTCTGATTAT
>JAHLFT010000004.1 GCA_018883635.1 Candidatus Lactobacillus pullistercoris | reverse complement strand
CGGATGGTGAATTTGAAGCCTTAGTTGATCAAAATCACTTTGATAAAAAAGATTTTGCTAAGACATTGAAGCAAATGAGTTTAGGTTTTTATCGCTTTAGAATTGAAAAATAATATTTTTAGTCACTCAATTATTGAGTGGCTGCTTTTTTTATAGAAAAGTATAAAACAGTTTATAGTAATAAATGAGGAAAAATAATGAACCCATTTAATTCAACATTTGGTGATGTTCCTAAAATATTTTTAGATAGATCGAAACAGATAAATATCGTAATTAAGGGCCTTGAGGAACTTGTAAGTCCATATCAAATTACTTTTGTTTATGGTTTACGTGGATCAGGTAAAACTACTTTTTTAAGTGATATTAGCAATCAGATGTCTAAAAAGATAACTGAATTGTGATCAATTTAGCTGTTGGAGAAGATTTATTAATTACATTAGTAAAGTTAATTTATGATCGAATGAGCAACAAATTTCGTGAGATCTTTGATCAATTAGATTGGCATTTTGAAGCATGGGGTGTATCAATAAATAAAAATTCTAAGAATGCAATTGAGAAAACTGATTTACGAATTGTTTTGGAAAAAGTGCTTAAACAATTAAAAGAGAAAGGGATAAAAGTTTTAGTAACACTTGATGAAGCACAATCTACGCCTGAGGTAAAGCAATTGGCGGCAACTTATCAATTAATGAGAAGAGAAAAATATAATATTTCTCTGGTTATGACTGGATTGCCCTCGGAAGTTTCAGAATTACAAAATGATAATGTACTGACATTTCTTTTGAGAAGTGGGAGACTTACATTAACACCCGTGGCTGCTTTTTAGAAATGTATATGTAAAAGTCTATAGTTCATTATTATCAAAAGATCGCGAATTCGTTCAGGCAATGGTAGAAAGTGATAAAGAAAAAGTGCCAATTAAAGACATTATGACTAAGATGGATAAACCTAAAAATTATATTTCTATTTATCGGCGTCGATTAATTGATGATCAGGTTATCTTTAGCAAAGAACGTGGTTATGTTGAATTTACATTGCCATATTTTGCTGATTTTGTCGCTGAATTTGGTAACATGTACTAAAAAAAGCTTGAAGCATGGGGATTGCTTCAAGCTTTTTGTTATTAGAGAATATTATTTTCAATGTAAGTAAGAACACCTTGTTCATTATTGGAAGTAGTTGTATGATCTGCAACTTTTAAAACTGCTGGATCCGCATTTGACATCGCTACGCCATCTCCAACTTCTTTGATCATTTCTAAGTCATTTCTACCATCACCAAAAGCAGTCATGTCAGAAAGAGAAATTTCTAAAACTTGGCCTAATTCAGCTAAACCATGAGCCTTATGAATCTCTGGTAAAATCAAGTCAATTTCGCCATGACCACTACTTGTTACATTACAATAGCGGCCGAGGTTCTTTTTTAAGAGGTCTACATAATAATTTGTTTTTTTGTCCGGACAAGAAATTGAAAATTTAAGAACTTTGTCATCGATTTCATTAAATTCGTGTATTTTCTTTAATCGATAGTAGTATTTAGTAGAAATTTCATAGTAATCGTCTGTGAATTGAACCGGAAAGTAGGCACTTTCTGCACCTGAAACTAAAAATTGCAACTCAGATTGCTTTAAAAGAAAATCTTCAATCTTTTTAACAGTTTCTTCGGAGAAAGCATGCAAAGCTAAAATCTTTTCCTTAGTTCTAACTAGAGCGCCATTTTCTGCAACATAGATTACATTAGGAAAATCTTTAAAGAAAGTAGCAATTTGGTAATATTGATTACCACTAGCGATAGTGAATTTAATATCTTTCTTTTCTAATTTTTGATAAATTCGAGTAAATTTTTCTTCATCATAACTTTTATCGTCTCTTAAGAAAGTACCGTCCATATCTACGGCGATTAATTTAATCATTTTAAATCCTCCTCATATTTTTTACATTATTAAGATACCATTTATAAATAGAAAAAAAGTATCATTTTCGTAATTAAGAAGTAATTTTTTGAAAAGGGGTTACAATAGTTGAGCATGAAGAAGTTCAAAATAATCAAAGATTGCCTTTTTATTTTTACCACAGCGATTAGGCAATTCAGTCAGAGCATTGGCATCAAGGAATTGAACTTAATTATTTAATTAAGGGAAAGGATCTGCGTTTTGCACTTGAAGGTAAAACTTATCACTTTAATAGTGGTGATATTTGGCTTGTTAATCGAAGAAAGATTCATAGTTCATCTGGTAAAGAAGAAAATTGGGAATATGAAAGTTTGATTATTGATGATGATTTTTTATTAAGTCAATATCCTACAAGTATTAACTGGAACCTTGATCTGTTAGGAAAAAATGGCACTGAGAATAAAACTGCTTATAAAAAGTTAGAAAAAGAAATTATTGAGCTCGGTAAATTATGCCATAAACCATTAACTGACGCTCGACGTTTTATGGTTTTAAGTCATTTGAGTTTTACTTGATCAGAATTTTAATAAAAAAGATTCAGTTACTAAAAGTCCTAATCTTTCACTGGGGGATGAAATAATTAAATATATTAATGAGCATTTTCAAGAAGATATTCAGATTGACGATATGGTGCATTTACTTTGCTATTTTTTAAGGAGTATGTATTGCAGCAATATAGATTTGAATAAGAAATGGACTACTAAAAAAAGCTAGAATCCACATTACACGGATTCTAGCTTTTTTCATATATTCAACTAATTAAAGTATTTTTGTTCTTTTTCTTTCTTTTCAGCTTCTAACGCTTTTTCACTGGCTGCTTGTTTAGGTAAGATCCAGTTCATTAACATACCACAGATGGTACATAAAGCAACTGAAGTTAATTGGAAGTTACCAAGTTGTAAGTAAG
>JAHLFT010000066.1 GCA_018883635.1 Candidatus Lactobacillus pullistercoris | reverse complement strand
TTTGTTTTGTGGTGATTCAATAATATCAAGGAAGGCACTTAAAGTATAGAAAAAGAACGATGAAATCCATTAGGAAATCATCGTTCTTTTTTCCTGTCTGAGAATTAGTTTTTTCCCAGACACTTTTATTCCTCGCTTTTATATCTGCTATAATTTAATGGATATAATGGAGCTTGGGAGTAGTAAGGGAGACTAGGATCTTGGCATTTGATCGAACAAAAGAACCAAAATTTGGAACAAAAGTAAAAGTCATTAAAACGGCATCTTTATTTAATGCGGTTGGCATTAAGCAAAATGGTGTTCAAAATGCTAATACTGAAGTTACAGTTTTTGAAGCCAAAGAAATTAGCGGTAAAGTTTATTACCGAATTGGTGGTCAAAATCAATGGATTGAAAAGACGGCAACAAATTGGCAAATAGATAAGCCTCAACCTGTAATTACTGCAGAAAAAAAGACAAAAGAATCACGTTTTACTAAGACGAACTTATCAGAAGATATTCTTTCAGCAGCTAATCAAGATCAAATGATACAGGTGACGCAGCCTAAAAAAGATATTGAAAAATATGATTTAGCTGTAAAAAAAGGCTTGGCTTTGCAAAAGGGAAGTTCAGTCCCTTCAAAAAAAGAAATTAGAAAGATTTTTAAAGACGGGAAAAAATTCCCGGCTGCTACAAAATTTGAATGGGTTTATGAACCTGATACTGCTCAAAATAAATATACAAATGCCAAAGTAAAGGTTATTTTTCCAGATGGTTCATTTAAGGAACATAGTGTTCATTACAATATTCTGATTCCAAATAAACCAAAAATTCAACAGACTAATCCCTCTCTGAATAAGCAAGCAGCAGTTGCTCAACCAGTGAATCAAGGTAATTCAACTACAGTAAAATTCGTCAATCCAGAGCCACAAGATCTTAATTTCTCTTTTATTAAAACAATTCCTCTTTTGGCACCTTTTTTGCGTAATATGGATGAGGCACTTCGGCTTTATCAACAGGCGTATTATAAGCAAATGTCGAATACCATTCGGCAAGGATTGGAATTACTAACTGATCAATTGTTAAAATTAAATCAGATCAATCCTGGCTATGAATGGCAAAATGCCAATTTAAGTAACCAGCTAGGCTATATTGCTTTCTTAAAGATATTGCCACAGAGAATTATGAATCTTTGCTTTTCAATTAAGAATTATGGCAATATCGGTTCACATCACAATACTGTTGCTCAATTTAATCAAGCTTCAGCCTTAACAGATTTGCAGCAATATCATGATTTATTAGCGTATTTAGCTAATACTTATCAAAATAATGGTCAAAAGATTGTTTATGCAGATGTGCAAATAACTGACGAGCAAAGTAAGCACCGCAATTGGTATCAAAGACCACGGATAAATTCGAATTATCTTACTTTTGCGCAATATTTGAATCGAAAAAATAATCCTGTTCAAAGAACGCAACCTGTTCCCCAAAAGACTCAACCACCAGTTGTACCCGATCAAAATCCTAAGCCTGCAGCTGCTAATAAAGAAAAGATGGGAAAAGGGATGAAAACCATCCTTGGAGTCTTTGCTTTAATTGGAATCGCATTGTTATGCGGAATTGGCTATGAAGTTTATCACATGTATAATAAACCGGCTCAAAATTATGCAGTTAATCAATCTTCAGGCACTACTAAACAACAAGCACAAAATTTGAATCGTGATCAACAAGTGGCTTTAAGTATTTTATACGCTAATCTCAAACTAGATCCAGTATGGCAAGAAGCTTACAATAGCATGACTGATAATGGTGATGAAGTTGAGCGCTACAGCCAATATAAGTTCGGGAATGCAACCGTTTCTGTCCAAGGTAATAATTATATTTACGTTCTTGAAAAAGAAGTGGGTTTTGGCTTTAAAGATGAAAACGGTGGAAGAACAGTTTCTTTCTTTACTTCGGATAGCAATAATACCGCCACAATTTATCAAATGTATAAAGCAATAAAGAAGGCGGGTTATGCCGATCAAATTAATCGTCTAGCAAAGAAAATTAAATATAAAAATATTGAATAAGCTTTATTTTTTGATAGCATCTAAAGATTGATTCTGTTATAATATGTCCAGAGGCAAATCCTCGTTGCTCTTTCTTAAAAATTAGTATTTTTTTGTTTGAACATTTTTTATATTTTAAGATTGAGTTGGCCCCAGATTTATTCTGAGGCTTTTTTTGTGGGAAAAATAAAGTGATATTAGAAATAGAATAGTGGGAGAAAAATGAATAAAAATAAGCAGAGAACATATCTCTGGGTTGGTTTGAGCATAATTTTTGTTTTATTAGCTATTTTCTTTGCTTTATCATTTGCTAATAAAGAGCGACAACAAAAGGTAATGCCAATAAAAACAACAGCGCCCAAGAAAAAAAGTAATGATTGGGCAGATTTGTCAATTAGACAAATTGTCGGTTTATCAATTGTTTATACTCATTTGAAGTATCCAGATAATGAAGCCTGGAATGACGTATATGATAATGCTCAAAATAATAAATTAGAAGTTCGCAGATTTAACAGCTATCATTTTGATAATGATCGTAGCGTTGAAGCTAGTGCATCGCAAAGACTTTATATTTTAAATGGTAAAGCCGCGCTTGTGATTACGAATGCAGATGAAGCGTCATTGAGCACAATTATTATGGGTGATGATGAAAAACAAATTGGTAGTGTAAATTTGAAAACAGCTTATGAATATGTGAAAGATCAAGGTCAGTTAGGATTTTGGAAGGCTCTATGTAAGAATTTAGAAGTCGATGAGCAAGTTTCTACTCAAGAGCCAAGATCAGAAAATGATACTGATCAAGCTGATAACGATTCAAATCAAGATTCCGCTTCTAAATCTGATAATAGTAATAATAAATATGGTTTGCAGCAATTTACGATCCCAAATCAATTTATTGGTAAATGGTACAGCGTTGATAAAGATGGTAAAGTAGATACTGAAACGGTAACGACTGCAGGAGTAAACGGTCATCCTTTATTTAAGA
Organism: Candidatus Lactobacillus pullistercoris; assembly: GCA_018883635.1. Classification (GTDB taxonomy): domain Bacteria; phylum Bacillota; class Bacilli; order Lactobacillales; family Lactobacillaceae; genus Lactobacillus; species Lactobacillus pullistercoris. Next base: position 43,254 of record JAHLFT010000066.1, on the reverse strand, counting down.
TGAACAAAAAGCTTGTCAATTCTAAGGAATTTAACAATAATGCCAAATTACGCGATAAAATTTGGTTCGCAACGATGGTTGATGGCGTACTTTCTTACGGAGTATATGGAACTGATACGCAAACAATGAAACCTGAGGGAGATCATATGATCATGGGAGCAAGTAATGTTCCGTTTAAATATTCTCCTAAATATTACCGTTCTTTAGCCGAAGCAAAACAACACCCGTCTAAGTATTAAAGTGGAGAGTAGAGTTATGAAATATTGTCCAAAGTGTGGAGCTAAATTATCAGCTCAAGATAAATTTTGTGATCATTGTGGTGCGGATGTTTCTGGCGTCCCAGCTGCAGGCCAAAATAATTTAAGAAGACAGATACCGCAAATGCAGCCAGCCCCACAAGCTATTAATAATCAGCCCAATATGGGTAAGAGGCCAAGCAAAAAGCCACAAAGTAAGATAGATAAAAATAGAAAGATTCGTAATAATTGTCTAATTATTGCGGCTTGTGTTTTATTTCTAGCAGCTGCAGGAATGATTTTCTTTACTTTGCAAAGTAATAATCAGAATGCTGATCAGGCCGCCTTCGCTCAAACTGCTAAAAGTCTGGGTTTTGAAAAAGTTGATAAGCTTTCACCTAAAGATACAGCTGGTCTTGCTATTTCTTACGCGCATATGCATTTTAAAGATGATCCTAGTTGGGATAAAACCTTTGATGATGCCGAAAATGGTGATTTGCACATTAAAGCTTTGCCAGAATATGAATTCGGTGATTATCGTGTTAAAGCCCCTCGAGATGGAATGGTATATGTTCTTGATCCTGATACTGGTTATGTTGTTTCTGATGTTCATAATGTTTCAAATTCAAAAGTTACATATATTTCTAGAAAAGGTCGCAGCAAGAGTGTCTTTTTCCCAACTTTAGCTAAAAAAGTAAGTCATTCTTTGACTAAGCAACGGGTTCAACGCATTGTTCATCAAGTTTATGTTGGCGATGAAAACGGCAATGAAATTGATAGTGATGAGGATGAGAGTTCAAGAGACAGTTCATCTTCAGAATCTAATTCAGATGAAGATAGCAATTCCAGTGATGAAGATGTCAGCTGGAGTGATGATAAAGAAGAAGAACTTGCTGACTTCATGGATTCTTTTGGCAAAAAGATGAAGCAGGATTATGAAGAATATAATGGCGATGATTCAATTAAAACCGACGCCGGAGAAACTTATCCTGATGATTTCGATGATCGGACTTTTAAACTATATTCCGATGATGATAAAGATGGTAAAAAGATCGACATCGGCTATGATCCAGATTTAGAAAAAGATGATTACGACTATCATGTTGTTGCAATCTTTAATGCCGATGTTGGTAATCCAGAACAACATATCACATACTTCTTCTGTGTGTATGATAATGAACCGGTTGTTTTAGTTGACCAAACCACCAACGGTGATGATTGTATGGTTAAAGAAACAGATAATAAGGATCTTAAGTCCTCATTTGCTAAAATTTTGACATCGAAGGATTAAGACTCTGACGAAGACACAATTGATGACGATGATGAATAAATTTTAAATTTACTCTTGTTTTTTCTCTTCATAAAAGTTATATTATAAGTGTTCAAACAAAAAGCTAAATACTAATTTTTATGGAAGAGAAAACTCAATCCTTATTAACAGTGATGATTAATTGGCATTGGAGCTTTCTCAAGTTTCAATGCTATTTTTGTGCACTTTTTTAGGAATAAAATAGTTAAATCTCTTCTAAAAAATAGAATCTGGCTTCTAGATTATAGGAAGAGGTTTTTATTTATGTCTACAAAAATGTTCAATAAGAAAACTGCAATGGTTGCTGGAACTGCTTTAACTGCTGGTCTTGCTGTCGGGGCAATGCAAGCTCAAAATGTTCAAACAGTTCATGCTGATACTGTTAACGATCCGCAGGAGAATCAATCGCCGCAAGATGTCCAAACTAATGTGCAACAAGCACAAGAAAATTATAATCATCAAAAAGAAGTTGTTAATAATTTAAGTAGTGAAGCTCAATCAGCTAATAATGTTCTTAGTCAATCAAAGGCAAAACTTGATCAAGCTACACAAAATGTTAATAATTTACAAAAAGATGGCAATGTGGAGCAAACTCAAGCTCAAATTGCTAACCAACAAAAAGTAGTTGCAAATACTGAGCAAGCTAGTCAAGAAGCTAGTCGTGAGGCAAGTAATCATCAAGCTCAAGTAACAAGTGCAAAGCAAGATTACGATCAAGCTGTTAGCCAAAGAAATGACCAAGCAGGTAAAACCAATGCAGCTGATGCGGCAGCTAAAGAAGCCCAAAGTAAAATTGATCAAAACAAAGGTGATCAATTAACTAAGGCATATACAGCTGCACAAAATAAAGTTGATCAAGATATGCAAAATGCCAACCAAGCTAATTATCAACTTAAGCAAGATCAATCTGCTCTCACAGATGCACAAGCAAAACTTGAACCTGCTCAAAAAGAAGTTAGTGATAAAAATGGTAAAATGGTTGCTGCTCAAAAAGACAATGATCAAGCACAACAAGCAAAATCAGATCAATTAAACAAAGTATCACAGAAACAAGTTGCCTATGATCAAGAATACGGTCAAAATGGTACTTTGGGAATTTTAGAAAAACAGGTAGCACAAAACGGTGATCTTCAAAATGCTGTTAACTTACCATTTACTTTAGATGAATTACGTGCTGCTTATACTCCTGAAAAAGATGCCAACTGGGATGAAACAGTTAAAAAGTCCGAGGATGCTTATAATGCAGACAACAATCAGTTTAAGAGAGAGTCTAAAGCAGATGATAACGAACAAGTTGATCCAAAGAATTTAACACCAGCTCAACAAAGAGAATTAAGTAACTATACTTTAAGAATTATCAATAATGCGCGTAAGCAATTAGGTTTGCCTGCCTGGACTTACGGTCTTAATACCCAGTCTTTAGCTAATGATATTGCTGCTGATTATGATGCACATGGCAGAAGCAATCGTCAGGGTCACTATGTTGAAGGAATTGTTCGTGAAGCAAACAAGCATGGATTGAAGATTGATCAAAATTCAATTGAAGATATGTATGCTTTTAATGCCCCACTTGATAAACCGATGACCATGACCGAAGTTAAAAAGGCTTTGTATGACAATTTAAAGGGGATGCTTCTTGGAAATGTCTGCAATCCTGGTTCAGAACCTGAATATCGGCATGCAAATAATTTCTTAGATGATAATCCTGCTAGCTACGCACTTAGTTTATCTAACCAAAAAGAAGACGACCATGATTTTGTTACGACGCACTTCATTAATGTAACTTCTGGTCAAGAAAAAACAGCTGATGGTGGCACTGTATTTACAGGTGTAGTTGATACTTCAAAGTATGATGGTGGAACTTGGGAAGTTGATCCTGATGCTAATAAGGATATTGAAGCTCAAATCGCTTCTTTAAAGGCTAAGGGTGCAGATCAACTAACAGATTTGAACAACTTAAAACAAGGTCTGAACAGTTTAAATCAAAAAGCCATGAATACTCAGCTTGCATATACTGCAGCTAAAAATGCATACGATCAAGCAAATAAGAATTTGCAGGATATTCAAGCTAAGATTTCTCAAGGTAAAACAGCTTTAGGTAATGACCAAAATAGTTTGAAAAAGGCGCAACAAGATTTATCTACAGATCAAGCTGCATTAAAGCAAGCTAAGACTGCTCTAGCACAATTTAAACAAGAAAATGATCAATTTATTCAGGATTATCAAGCTAAAAATGCGACCGCACAAAAAGAACATGCAACTTTAGATAGTTTAACAGCAGTTGTAAATGCTAAAAAAGATAATTTAGATCAAGTTAACGCTGAACAAAAAAAGCTGGATCAATTAGCTAATGAAGCACAAAAGGCAGTCGCAACCGCTAAAAATGTTTTAACTAAGCATCAGAATCATTTAGCTGCTTTGCAAACTGCATTGAAAGATCAAGCTATAAGTGAGCAAGATTATCAAAGTAAGGCTAAGCTTGCCAATGATTTAAGTGAAAAATTAAGTTCAGAACAAGCTAACCTTAAACAAACTGAAAACAATTTGACTCAAGCTCAAAAATTAGCTGCTTTGGCAAACCAAACTCAGCCTGAAGAGGGTGATACAGAAGTTATTTTGCCTGAAGAACATAAGAAAAATGATCAAAGTTCACAGCAGACGCAAGATCCAAATAAGTTTGTTGTTTCTGATGAAAATAAGCAACAGGTTATTCCCGAATTAACTTATACAGTTAAAGAGAATAGCCAACATAATAGTAATAATATCGATAACTCTCGTCGCATTATTATTAAAAACAATAAGGTTAACATTAACAATTCATTCAATCACACTAAGAAAATCGTCAAAAAGATTTATGTACCAGTCATTAATCATAACCGCAATTGGCGTGTGAATGTTTATAATGGACAAGGTCAAAAGACTGATCAAACAATTGCAACTGATACAAGCTGGCAAGTACTTGAACAAATGTTAATTGGAACAACTTGGTATTACCAAATTGGAGAAGGTCAATGGCTTCCAGAAAATTATGTCAAAACTATTGATGAAAATACTAATAAGATAACTGCAGAACAGTTATTCAAGGGCATTGCTCATATGATTTCAAGTTCAACAATGATTCCATTGCTTGATGCTAATGGTAATTTCACCGGAAAATTCATTAATGCTGGAACTTCTTGGAAAGTTTGGGCTATTAAATGGGTCAACGGTCATGAAATGGTTAGAATTGGTAACGAAAATCAATGGGTTTCTATGGATTATGTTGCTACACTTGATCAAGATTAATTAAGTTTAAGTAAAAGAAAACAAAAATAAGAGGTGGGAAAGAATTTTCCGACCTCTTATTTTAGTATCTGAAGTTTTTCTTTTAATTTTAAAATTCGATAAACCGATTTATCGATTTGCTTGGTTGAAATTTCTTTCTTTTCCACAGCCTGCTTAATTGCAGGTATTCCAGTTTCTGGGTCTCCACCTAACAATAAGTCATTACCGGCTTTTAACGCTAAAATATCGGCGTTAATCTGGTGTTTTTTGGCAAACTCAGTAATTGCACCCATTTGTAAATCATCTGTGATGATTAAGCCTTGATAATCTAACTTTTTCCGCAATAATTGGTGAGCAGTTGTGGATAAAGAAGCTGGATAAAGTGGATCAAGGTCCTTAATGATAATGTGGGAAACCATAATCCCATCAACATGTGCATGAATACCCGCCTTAAATGGTAATAAGTCTTCTTCCTCATATGCCGAGAATTTTTTATTAATTTGGGCAAAGCCAGTATGAGTATCCCCAGCGTCTCCGTAACCAGGAAAATGTTTTAAGACAGCAGCAACATTCTCTTTTTGAATTGCATGAACTGCAACGGGAATATATCTGGCGGTTTCGTTATAACCTTTACCCAAAGTTCGTTGATAAATAAAGCTATTTTTATTTAAAGCAACATCAGCGACGGGCGCAAAATTCATATTAATTTTATTATTTTTCAGAATCCTGCTAACGCGTGCATCTTCATTTGCAATTCCAGTTAAACCCGATTTAGCATAAATTGTTTGTGGACTTGAAAAATTGCTGTGGCTTACTAAGGGATTCGTGTTAATTCTTGAAACTGTGCCGCCTTCTTGATCGGTCGCAATAAACATTCCAGTTGGACTTTCTTTTTGGTAAGTGTCCATTTCACGTAAAAACTGGGCATGTGTGCGGCCCTTGAAATCTGGACCAAATAAGGTGATTCCGCCAAGATGATCTTTTTTAATCAATCTTTTCATCTGTTGGAAGTCACCAGTACTGTGGATAAAGTAAAGCTGCCCAATTTTTTGGTCAAGATTCATTTTCTTCAGGATCTTTTTTGCCTTATCCTGGGGATGGTGAATTTTATTATTTTTGCTAATTGACATATTTGACTTAGATGAATTATTCTTAGACAGATCTTTTTGTGCACAAGCTGTTAATAAAAAGATGAATGCCAATAAAAGAATAATAGCGTTAATTTTCTTAGTTTTATTCTTTAGTTTAAACATAGATTAAGCATATAATATTTTTAATTATTATTAAATAAGAAAGTAAAAATTTGCTACGCGCCTGAAAATTGATAGGCTAGAGATAGGTGATTGTAATGACAAAAAAGAAGAATTCAAGATCTCATCCTAAGTTAATAGCATTTTTAATAATATTAATCGCCTTTGGCATTTTTTATGGGTGGGGTGCAGTTTATTATCAAAAGAACTTGCAGGTTAATCGCATCATTGCCGCAATGAATGATCCTAAAGTGGGGATGGCAAAATATGTGACGGCTTCTGATCCTGATGTAACATTGACTGACGCCAAACTCAGGCCGCTGCAGAATTATTTTAAAGAAAATCCCAAGGCAGCTAAAGAATTAGAAAATAATTTGCGTCATGATAAGAATAATCAACAGATCAAGCTTGTGAACTCAGGTAGCCATTTTTTACTATTTCCGAAATATACTTTAAAAGTACAAGTTTATCGTCCACAGGTTCAAACCAACCATCCTAATTCTGTCTTAACAGTTAATGATCATAATTTAGGTAAGATGGACGGTGCTAACCAGAATTTTTATCAAGATTTAGGGCAGGTTTTTCCAGGTCGCTATCACTTATTGGTTAAGACAAAAGTGGCTGGACGTAAATTAACTGCTGATGCGATTGTCAATATTTGGTCTAGTAAAACGATTAATATGACGATTAAGACGGGCACCTTCCAGATTCGCAGTGTCTCTAAGGGGATAGTTTATATCAACGATAAAAAGGTCAAAGTGCTTGATCAAAATGGACAAGCCAGCTTTAAAAATTATCCTTTAGCCAAAGATACAGAGCTTTATATCAAAGCAAGTTATCAAGGGAAGACGATAAAATCAGAAAAGGTAAAAGATCTTTCTTCTTCTATCAATTCAGAATTTAGTAATAGTGAAGATGATACTAGTGATTATGGTTCAGTTACTAACTATGCTGGTAATCAAAATCGTGACGTCTATCAAGATGTTGAAGGTGATTATGTAGTTAATCCATTATGGACAGGTTTGATTACACGCAATGAAGCTGGTAAGTTACTATATCGTAACTATTTAAAGCCGAATGCGGATAATTTTGTGGATAAAAAGAAGAATAAATCTTACAAAAATTTGTTGAAAAACAAACTAAACAAGAAAAAGGTAAAATTAGCAGTAAAAGTTATCAAAATTTTACCAGCTGGCGATAATTACAGTGATGTCAATTATCAACTTGTGTGTAAGTTTAAACAAAATGGTAAAAAGACTAAAAAAGTTATCAACTATGAAAATGGGATTTTCCACAGAAGTGGAGAAAAGCAGTTAATTAAGCACTTAGGTAAAAAAGTAAAGTAAATATTAAGATAAAAATAAGCAAAAGGGCGAAGTAAGTTAAAGTACTTATTTCGCCTTTTTAATGCTTAAAAAAGTGACGTGATTTTCTTAAATGATAATGCTTTTTTTGTTTATTTTTTAGAAAACTTTGCGCTTGCTCGACATTATTCTTCCTAATGTTTTGTCTTTTAGTCTGTTCGGTAATTTTCAATTTACGCATGCCAAATTTATCAGGATGGTCACTAGCTTCAAGGTTTAAGTCAGGTCTTAGATAGTTTAATTTTTGCCCGTTATAACTATTTAATAAAAATACAAGAATATCGTTAACGTTACAAATAACATGCCAAGCTTGGTTTGGATTAATCTGAAATTTAGAATCATGCACAGCTTCATTACCTAGGCGCCGAACTTCATCAAATAATTTAAAAATAATTAGCGGATAATCAAGATTTTCTCTTAAATACTGAGTGTTATTGCGCAGATTGTAGTGTTCACCATCTTTAAGTGGGTAGTAGCAATTTAAATTCTCCCATTTAATGACTAACTTTGTAATTTCTTCTAAAAATAAGCGCGCGTTAATAATGACGTCACGATAATCTTCAATTTCATAGAGTTTAACGATCTTATTTGCTGTCTGATATTCATCTTTTAGCAATTGATTATTTTTTAAATAGTCAAAGTTTGCTTTCATTTTAAAAACCCTTTTCTTTTTAACTTTAATTATAAACTTAAAAAAATTTAGTTGACAAAACCCTAACATCATATTACCGTATTAATTAAATAATACAGTAAAACAAAAGAAGGGATTAACAATGACAGGAATTCTTAAAGTTGAAAAAATTACAAAAACTTATGGTAAAAAAGGACAAAAGCAATACCAAGCACTTAAAGGAATAGATTTCTTTGTCCAAAAAGGTGAATTCGTAGGAATCATGGGTGCTTCAGGTTCAGGTAAGACAACATTACTTAATATTTTGTCTACTTTAGATAAACCAACAACGGGTAGAGTATTTGTTAATAACCAAGATATTACTGAATTGCAAAAGAATCAGATGGCAGATTTCAGGGGTAAGGAGATCGGCTTTATTTTCCAAGATTTTAATTTACTTGATAATTTAACTAATCGGGAAAATATTGCTTTACCGTTAGCTCTTCAAAATGTTAAGAGTTGTGAAATTAATAATAAGGTTGAAGAGATTTCAAGTCGATTAGGAATTAATCAAATTTTAGATAAATATCCAGCAGAAATTTCTGGTGGTCAAAAACAACGTGTAGCTTCTGCCAGAGCACTTGTTCATAATCCTGCCATTCTTTATGGGGATGAGCCAACGGGTGCGCTTGATTCAAAAGCGGCAACAGAATTGCTTGAAACAATGAAAGATTTAAATGAGAAAGATAAAGTTTCAATTTTAATGGTTACTCACGATCCATTTTCAGCATCTTATGCTCAAAGAATTTTATTCATTAAAGATGGAAAGATCGGTAAAGAATTGAAAAAAGAAAATAAAAGTCGCGAGGAATTTTATCAAGACATTATTGCTGAATTAGGTAGACGTTAAGAAAGGAAAGAATTATGCTTTGGAAATTATCATTAACTGGTATTAAAAGCCGGTTCAAAGATTACGCCGTCTTATTTTCAGGCTTAACGCTTGCAGCTGCAATTTTCTATATGTTCATGACGATTGCGATTAATCCTGCCTTTTTAAAAGGTGCATTAACAATTGCCTTTTCAATTACTAAGTTTGTTTTTGCCTTTGGGATTGCACTCTTATCATTAATTACTCTGGTCTATATTGTGTATGCCAACAGTTTTTTACTAAGTATGCGTAAAAAAGCTTACGGTACTTACATGATTCTCGGAGCTCGTAATAGTAAAATTGGGCGCTTAATTTTTATCGAAACTTTAATAATCGGCATACTGGCAACAGTTTTAGGAATTGTGATTGGAATTGGTTTAACTCAAGTAGTTGCACAATTGCTGATTTCACAAATGGGATTGCAAATTCATAAATTCTTCGGTTTTTACATTCCGGCAATGCTCTGGACATTAATCTTCTTTGTAATTCTCTTTTTCTTAGCTGCCTTTTGTAACCGTCATAAATTAGTTAAAACACCAGTAATTAATTTACTTCACGAAGATCAAAAGCCAGTTAAATTGCACCAAAATAAAGTATGGAAATTTGTTGAAGCTGTTTTAGGAATTGCTTTACTTGCTACTGGCTATTGGGCAATGCATGATTATCAACATTTGATGACTAATTCAGTTATAATTGGCTTCTTTACAATTGTGCCTGGTTCATACTTTGTATTTGATTCTTTCTTTACTGGTATCATCAATTTCTTACGTAAAAATAAAGCCTTTAAAGATCATAAGCTTCATTCCTTCACTTTAGGTCAATTAAAATTTAGACTTGGTGATTATAATCGAATTTTGACTGTTGTTTCCTTGCTCTTTGCTTTGGCTTTAGGAGCAATTACAGTTGGTTTGAACTTTAACAATTTAACTGAAGATGCAATGAAATCAACTTATTATGATGTAGTTTTGTATAAAAAAGATGCTGCAGTTAATAAGCAAATCAAGAGGGTTTCTGTAAGACAAAAACAAACATTAGATTATAAACAAACAATTGTCGGTCATGGTAAGGATAAGCTACCAGTTCTTTACATGAAAAAGAGTGAGATCGATAAAAAGAATTTGAAATATCAACATTATTACCGCAAAAACGATCAAGAAGATTGGACAACAAGAACTATTACCGTTAAAGGTGTTAATAATCCTAAAGGTGAAGAAAATTATCAGTTATCCTCCTTAACACCTTATTCAGGTAATCAAGTTAAATTAGTTTCAGACAAACAATATCGTCAAATCAAAGCTAAAAAACGGCAAGTAAGTTTATTATTGGTCAATAACTTTAGAAGCAATTTTAATAATGTTGAAAAATTGCAAAAATTATCAGTTGATCAAACTATTAGTCAATCAGCTCAAGGCGTCGATGTATCGCTCAAAAATTCAAAATCAGCTCAGTATCGCTTAGTTGCAGCGATTGCTTCAGGTTTTGAATTTATGGGTTTTTTCTTAGGAATCGCCTTCTTAGCAATGCTTGCTTCGACTTTGATGTTCAAGGTATTATCAGGTGCTAATAGCGATAAGCCGCGCTACAAGATGCTTTGGAAAATTGGAGCACAAAGAAAACTGCTCAAGGCTTCAATTAGAAGTGAAATTGGAACTTTGTTCGCACTTCCTGCAATTTTGGGAATAGTTGATGTTCTCTTTGGATTACAATTCTTTAAGTCAATGCTAAGCAATCCATATGATAAGATTTGGATTCCATTTACGATTTTTTTGGTGTTGTATTTAATTTATTACTTAATTACGGTTAAGCTGTATGAAGGTATTGTTTTGAAAAATAAATAATTAGTAAAAAACTTCTCCTTTTTTGGGAGAAGTTTTTCTTCTATAAATGCATCTTATTCCAAGAAGGGATTTTGATTTCACCTTTGTCACTCATCGTCATAATGGTAATTGAAGCATTTTGTGGACCGGGCACTAGCGGAATGCTATCACCATAACGGTACCAAATACTTCTAATTGTAAAACCGTGGGTCACCAGTAAAATGTTTTCTGCACCATCAAGCTCGCTGATCAACTTAAAGCCTTTATCAAGTCGGTTCCAGTATTCTTCAGCATTTTCGGCATCATGATAAGGATCCGCTTCTTTAATCCAATCTTTAATCGTATCGATTGATTCCTTGACAAACATTTCTTGTCTAGTAGCGTAGCCATGTGCGCCGCCAATCATGCGCCAAGCCATTTCAGAATCCATACCTTCAAAGTAACCATAAAGTTGTTCACGGAAAAATGGACTAGCGATATGTTGCAACTCATCTTTATTAACATTGTGCTTCATAATAATTTCGCAGGTATCACTGGCTCTTTTTAAATCACTAGATAAAGCAATATCAAAAGGTACATCTTTTAAAGCTTCACCGGCTTTATCAGCTCCAGCTTTTCCTTCATCAGTTAATGGCGTGTCACACCAACCTTGCATTTTGTTATAGCGATTAATAAAAGTTTGTCCATGACGAACGATATATATTCTTTTCATAATTTACTCCTAATACAAAACAATCACCCTTATTTTAAACAAAAAGGGTAATTGGATAAACTATTTATTTTTCATGATACAATTTTTTAACTGCTTGAATGTCGCGAGGTTGAATTGTGTAATAAGAACCAGCTGGATACATGACTGAAACTTTCTTAGTATGTTTAAGTCCAATCGCATGTCCCAACTCATGCTCTACCGTATTTACGATGCGATTATAACTATAACCGTACCAAGAGTTTTGAAGATAATAATGATTTAATTCGACATGAGCCTTAAGTAAACGATTATTGACCGGATTATAGGTAGTGGAAGTTTGACCAGCTGCTTGCGTATCAGAATCACTAATGACGCTGATAATGATTTTAGCATGCTTTTTTTGATTGACTTGTTTAAATAAAAAGCTACCTGTTCGATTCCAAGCACTCATCGCATCAATAGCGGCACTACGTAATTGCCGATTATTGATATCAACATAAACAGTAGCACTATTGTGTGACCAAATTTGATTACCGTTAGTGTCTTGATCGCTAGTGTCAGTTTGACCATTTTTAGAAATAATTCTAGGCTGGTCTTGTAATTTTGGTGGGTCCAAGCTTCCAGTAGATAATAATTGTGAGAGTCTTTGATGTAAGGTGATAAGGGAATCATTAGTAGCAGTTCTGACGTTTTCGTTATTTTGATACTCATAGATTCCAAATGTGAGTAAGAATAATAGAATGATTATTCTTAGGAAGTGCCAAAATTTATGCATTATATCAACTCCAATACCAACTAATTATAAGCTTGAACGATAAATCTTAGGTAAAATTTTGTTTACTTTTTTCTAAAGCGTCTGAAGTGTGACTGGATATGAATTCATGATAAAATAGAGTGCAAGTTTTTAGAAATAGGTGAAAATATGACTGAAGCAAGTAATGATAAAAAAATTGAGCAAGAACATCTTGATTACGTCTTAGATTTAATTAACACTAAAGCTAAAAAGTTACGTAAATCCATCAAGACTGTAGAAGGAGAAGCGCGTGACTTAAATTCACACTTCTTTGATGATGTAAAACTTGATTATGATGGTTATTCAACCTCAATGGAAACGGCATTATCAATTCACCAGCAACAACAATTATTGGCTGAACGTGAACATGATTGGCAACATTCAGCTAAACAACTTGAAACAATTAATCGACTTAAAGAAAGTCCTTATTTTGCACGAGTAGACTTTAAGGAAAAGGGTTCTTCGCAGCTAGAAACAATTTATATTGGTTTAGGTTCATTTGCGGATGATAATGATCATTTCTTAGTTTACGATTGGCGGGCACCAATTTCTTCAATTTATTATGATGGCAAATTGGGTCAGGTTTCATATAATTCACCAGAAGGCGAAATTACCGTAGATATGACAAAGAAACGGCAATTTCAAATTAGAGATGGCAAAATTGAAAACATGTTTGATACTAATGAATCAATTGGTGATCAAATGCTTTTATCCGTTCTTTCAGAAAAATCTTCGATTCAAATGAAGTCCATCGTTACCACGATTCAACAAGAGCAAAACAAGATCATTCGTAACACAAGTGCTGATCTTCTCTTTGTTCAAGGGGCTGCTGGTTCAGGGAAGACTAGTGCTATTTTGCAAAGAATTGCTTATTTGTTATATCGTTATCGCGGTAATCTGACATCAAGTGACGTCATTATGTTTAGTCCTAACCAGTTGTTTAACGATTATATTAAAAATGTTCTTCCTGAAATGGGTGAACAGAATATGGTTCAGATGACCTATTGGCAATTTGTTGCACGGCGCTTACCTGGAATGAATGTTGAAAACTTATTTAAGCAATTTGAAGATCAGACGGCTGACACTAAGATTGGTGCGTTTAAGGATTCAGTTAACTTCTTTAATCTCTTAACGCGCTATGCAAAGCATTTAAATAAGCGAGGAATGATTTTCAAAAATATTCTTTTCCGCGATAAAAAGAGACCATATTTTGCTAAGGATAAAATCAAAGAAATTTACTATTCATTTAATCAAAATTATAAGTTAGCTAACCGGATTGATGCGACTCGTGAAGAATTGATTAAAATGCTCAATCGAAAAATTGCACCAGAGGTTCGCAAAGCATGGGTAAGTCAAGCAATTGAAAGCTTAAGCAAGGAACAGCTTGATGAATTATATGATCGTCCTGATCAGGAATTTAGTTCACAGGCAGAAGAAGAAAAATTCTTGGGCCGAAAAATTGTTATGAAAGCCTTAGAGCCCGTTTTCCAGCGCATTCGCCACAATAATTTTATCAATATGGGAGCACAATATTTAAGCTTTCTGCGTGCTGTTCCTAAAATGACAGATTTAAGTAAATGGGATATCAGTGGAGAAGCTTGGAACAGACATGTTGAAGAGGTTAAAGGTAGTTTTAAGAAGCATGATATTCACATGAATGATGTTTCAGCTTACCTTTATCTATATGATTTAATTACGGGTAGACGAACTGATTATGAAATGCGTTATGCCTTTATTGATGAAATTCAAGATTATGCGCCATTTCAACTGGCCTACTTAAAATATAATTTCCCACGTGCCAAATTTACGATGTTAGGTGATCTTAACCAAGCAATTTTTACTAAAGATGAAAGTCGTAGTTTGTTAAAACAAATTTCTGGTTTATTTGATCCGAAAAAAACAGATGTGGTGCAATTAACGAAATCATATCGGTCGACTAAGCAAATCACAGATTTTACAAAACAGATTTTACGCCAAGGTGAAAAAATTGAATCCTTCAACCGCCAAGGACCTCTTCCTGCTATTTATGGCCGTAAGAATGAAGATGAAGCGATTGATAGTCTAGTTGGTATTCTAAGAAATAATGATAATGAAAAGTTTACCACGGCAATTATTACCAAGGATTTAGCTTCAGCTAAGCAAGTTCATAAGTTATTAGCTAAGAAGAAGCAAAAAACTACATTAATAGCGACTGCTAATCAGCGTTTAGTTAATGGCGATTTAGTAGTGCCGTCCTATCTTGCTAAAGGATTAGAGTTTGATGCGGTAGTAATGTGGGATGCATCTAAAAAGACATATCATGCTCTTGATGAAACTCAACTTGTATATACAATTACTTCGCGGGCAATGTACAAATTAGATATTATTTATACAGGTGAAAAATCGCCGTTATTAACCGTTACCCCAGGTAGTTATGAAGAAAAATAATTTTTAAGGAATTGACAAAAAGTTAGTGATTGGATAAGATTTAATCAACATGTGAATAACGACTTGGAACAGAAACAGTAACTTAAGAATAGTTAATAGAGAGCTTTTGTTGGTGGAAATAAAGTAGCCTTTTAAGTGAAACACATCTGTGAGTTGGCTCCTTGAAATGGTAGTAGAGAGGTCCGGGTTAGCCCGTTACAGCTAAAGGTTTATTAACAAACTTATTGAGGCAGCTAATGTGAATTAGCTGTAAAATGAGGTGGAACCGCGGATTTATCAATTCGCCCTCTTAGGTCAATCAGACCTAGAAGGGCGTTTTTTATTTCTTGCTTGTTAATAAACCTATTGAGGTAGATTTATGTGAATAAATCTATGAAGTTGAGGTGGAATCACGATCCGATCGTCCTCTTGGAGTTTTCCAAGAGGATTTTTTATTTTTTAAGCAGGTGAAGTAATGGAATATGTCAGTCAAATTATGCCAGCTCTTTTAGCTGGAACATGGATGACCTTAAAAATATTTTTCTGGACTTTAATTTTGGCTTTGCCACTAGGAATTTTAGTGGCTTTAGGTGAAATGAGTAAAATTAAAATTCTGAAATGGTTAGTTGAATTTTATGTCTGGATTATGCGGGGCACACCCTTATTATTGCAATTGATTTTTGTCTTTTACGGCTTGCCTATTTTACAAATCGTTTTTCCGCGTTATGAAGCAGCCCTTCTAGCCTTTGTTTTAAATTATGCAGCTTATTTTGCTGAAATCTTCCGCGGAGGTTTGCAATCAATTGATGAGGGACAATTTGAGGCGGCGCAAGTCTTACGGCTAACTCGTTATCAAACAATGATCAAGATTGTGATTCCGCAAGTGTTTAAAATCGTTTTACCTTCAATTGGGAATGAAGTAATTAATTTGATTAAAGATTCATCACTGGTTTATGTCATCGGCCTAGGCGATTTATTGCGGGCTGGTAATGTGGCGATGGCTAGAGACGTAACTTTGGTTCCTTTACTTTTAGTTGGAGTGATTTATTTATCCTTAATTAGTCTTTGTGCTTTTGCCCAGAAAAAGGTCGAGAAACACTTTAATTACTATAAATAATGGAGCGTGAGATAAATGCTTGAAGTTAAAAAGTTAGCTAAAAAATTTGGACAACGGCAGATTTTAAAAGATATTTCTTTCACGCTAAATGATGGCGACATTATGACAATCGTTGGTCAATCAGGAGCGGGAAAGACGACTTTGTTAAGAATAATTGCTGGTCTTGAAACTAAGGATAGTGGTCAAATTTTGGTCGATGGTCAAAATATCACTCAAGGGCAAATTGGTGTGGTCTTTCAAGATTTTAATTTATTTCCTAATTTGAATGTGTTAGAAAACATTACTTTAGCTCCGCGCTTAGTTTTAAAAGAAAGTGAAGAAGCTGCTAAAAAGCAAGCATTAGCATTGCTTGCTCAATTAAAATTAACAGGGCATGAAACGCAGTATCCTTATCAACTTTCTGGCGGGCAAAAACAGAGAGTGTCAATTGCCCGTTCATTAGCAATGAAGCCAAAGATTCTTTGCTATGATGAACCAACCTCGGCTCTTGATCCCAATCTACGTGAAGAAGTGGAAAAGATGATTTTGGAGTTGAAAAAAACCGGTTTAACCCAGTTAATTATTACTCACGATTTAGTATTTGCGGAAAAAGTAGCGGATCAAGTTTTGAGGGTAAAACCATTAAGTGAGGCTTAATGAATGAAAAAATTAGTATTGGCAATCGGCTTGTTTATTCTTACAATTGGTTTGTCGGCTTGTCAAAATGTTTCTAAGTGGGCAAATACAGTTGATACTTGGAGGCAGATAGAGCAAAAAAGACAAGTCATCGTTGGCGTCGATGATTCTTTTGTTCCAATGGATTTTGAACAAAAAAATGGCCAGTTAACCGGTTATGATGTTGATCTTGCACGAGCTGTTTTTAAGCATTATGGAATTAAGGTTAATTTTCAAACGATTGATTGGTCGATGAATACCACTGAATTGCGTAACGGAACGATTGATTTTATTTGGAATGGTTATTCAATTACACCGCAAAGGAAAAAAATGTCGCCTTCTCATTGCCATATCTGCGTAATAAGCAGGTGCTTGTAGTTAAGAAAAATAGTAAAATCCAGGCTTTTAATGAAATGGCTGATAAGACTTTAGGGATGCAAACTGCTTCAACTGCTCAGCAATGGTATGAAGGAAAACAAGAAGTCTTTCATGCTAAGAATGTTGTTTTGTATGATCAGATTCCCAATGCGTTTTTAGATTTAAAAGATAATCGAATTCAAGGAATTTTGCTTGATGAAGTTTATGCCAATTATTACTTAGCACATTTAGCACATGCAAATGAATATACAGTTTTAAGCAATAAAAAAGTATCACAAGATTTGTTTGCAGTGGGGATGCGTAAAGGCGATGTAACTTTAAGAAAAAAGATTAATTCTGCTTTAAAGTTGATGCAGCGTAATGGTGAATTGCGCAGGTTGAATAAAAAATGGTTTGGTGTAAATAGTAATTATATAGCAGAATAAGGTGAGAAGATGAATGAAAATTTTAGTCTCAAACAGATTGATGAAATGTCTGGACGAGAAATGTTTTGTGTTGAAAGATTGCGCACAGATGTCTTTGTAACCGAGCAAAAAATAACTTTACCAGAGCTGGATGACCAAGATTTAGATGCAGTCCAGGTATTTTTATTAAATGAAGACCAAACTAATGCTTTAGCAGCCTCCCGCGTTTTTAAGGATCAAAAACTGGGCTGGATGTTTGGTAGAGTAGCGGTTAATAAGGCAGTGCGCGGACAAGATTACGGCAAGAAGATGATGATTGCAATTCATAAATTTTTAAAAGAGCAGAAGGCAACTGAAGTTACTTGTCATGCTCAGGTGAGTGCGCAAGGATTTTATGAAAAACTGGGTTATCAAGTCTGCGGCCCGGAATTTGATGAAGGCGGAATAAAACATGTGCTAATGAAAAAGAAGCTAGTTTGATAGCTTCTTTTTGATTGCAATGATTAATAATTTTACCAATTGTTCGTTTCCTAGTTCGGTTAAATGAAGACCATCGTTTTGGTAATATTGGTCGATATCTTTTTTGCCGTTGGTAATTTGCCAAAGATTAACAAAGTGGCAATTATATTTTTGAGCTAACTTTTTTGCACTAGCAAAATTTTCTTGCAGATTTTGCTCAATTGTATAATTCACACCTGGCTTGCTATGCCAAGGGCTAACGATGATTACTTTTTTAGGATCACAGAATTTGATCATTGTTTCTAAGTTTTTACGATAGTTTTCACAGGAAATTCCCACAATCGAGGAATCGTTGGTTCCGTATTCTATTATAATTAGATCACTGTCTGCTGGAATTTGTGGAAGATAATCTAGTCCCTCAACGGTTGTAGCGCCACTAAGCGATAAATTAATAATGTCAAAATCTTTTCCTAGTTTTTCTTGCAAATTTTTTCTAACTAAATCGGTATTACGATGATGCCGAAAACCGTTAAATAAGGAATCACCAAAAAGTACTATCTTTTTCATATTTGTTTTCCTTTCCGTATAATAATAGTTAAGTACAAAGTTTGAGGATAATGAAAATGAAAAACTATATTTCTTTTAATCGAGATGAATGGGCAAAGCTTGCTCCGAAAAATAAAGTTGAAATTACACAGGAAGAATTAGCAAAAGTTAAATCACTTGGAGACGTCATTGATTTGACTGATGTTCATGAAATTTATACCACATTAATTGGCTATTTGCATTTAATGTATAATTCAAAATGCAAGCAACAGCAAGAAGCAATGGAATTTTTACATACTAAGGTTAAAGCAGCACCATTTATTATTGGAATTTCGGGTTCTGTAGCTGTTGGAAAATCAACAACTGCAAGATTATTGCAACTTTTATTAAGTCGCACATATCCTAATTTAAAAATCCATTTAATGACTACTGATGGTTTTCTTTATAGTAATTCTGAACTAAAGCGAAGAAATTTGATGTCACGCAAAGGTTTTCCGGAAAGTTATAACATGCAGATGTTGAGTGACTTTTTGTCTGACATTATTAGCGGTAAAGAAGATATTGTTTATCCAATTTATTCCCAAGATTTAAGTGATATTGTTCCTGATAAGTTTGGTCATTTAAGACGTCCGGATATCCTTATTATGGAAGGAATAAATACCTTACAGCTTCCAAAAAGTGGACAAGTTGTGACAAGTGATTTCTTTGATTTTTCAATTTATATTGATGCACAAGAGGATTTAATTGAAAAATGGTTTATGCAACGCTTTGTCAAAATTATGGAAATAAATAAAAATAAACCAGATAATTTCTATTATAGTTTGGCTAATGGCCCTAAGGATGAGGCCTTACAACTGGCTGAAGAAACTTGGCAAATGGTTAATTTAGTTAATTTAAGAGAATATATTGCTCCAACAAAGACACGTGCAAATTTAATTCTTCATAAGACAGATAATCATTTGATTGATCGAATATTACTGCGTCAATTTTAATTTGGTATACTAATGTTAATAAAGGAGATAAGAAAGAATGCAAGCAATTAATTTGAAAAAGGGTATGGTTTTTAGCCAAGATGGTAAATTGATTAGAGTCTTAAAAGCTAATCACCATAAACCTGGTAAAGGTAACACCGTTATGCAAATGGATTTGCGAGATCTTAAAAGTGGTGCTGTAGTTCATAAGACAATGCGGCCAACTGAAAAGATTGACTTAGTTGAACTTACCAAAAAGACGGCGCAATATTTGTATGGTGAAGGTGACGTTTACACTTTCATGGACACTGATACTTATGAACAATATGAAGTTTCCAAAGATCAATTAGGTGATGATGTTAAGTTCTTAATGCCAAATATCAATGTTGATCTTGAATTTACCGATGAAGGTAAGTTAATCGGAATCGATTTGCCATCAACAGTTGTAATGACCGTTAAAGAAACTCAACCTGAAATTAAAGGTGCAACTGTTGCCGGTGGTGGTAAGCCAGCTACGATGGAAACAGGTTTGGTGGTTCAAGTACCTGACTTTATCAAAGAAGGCGAAAAATTAGTCATTGGGACTGAAAATGGTGATTATAAGTCTCGTGCCGATAATCCCGATAAGGCTAAGTTTAGCTAAACTTTTTATAAAGATAATTAATAAAAATACCGAAACTTCCGTTTTAAGGAAATTTCGGTATTTTCATTTTTAATGATTAAGTTGATTAGATGTTTTTACTATTAATTACTAATCTTCTTTACCTTTGATAACTTCAGTACGTGGGTTACTTGGTTTTTCAACTTTAGAAATTACGCCCTTATTGACTAAGTCTTCAATTTGATCGGGATCATAGCCAAGTGACGTTAAGATTTCTTTGTTGTTTTCACCAAGGTCTGGAGCACGTTTATAGTCCGGTTTGTAGTTAGATAAGGTGAATGGCATACCAATTGTCTTGAATTTGCCACGATTGACACCTTGGTCAATAGCATCGTCTGATGGTAATTGTTTTGGTGCAGGATCGACTACTTTGTAAATCTTTGTATCTGTCTTAGTTGCCATATCAGAAATGGTTGCTGCTGGAAGGTCAAGATAGACACCACCAGGACGACCACTAACAGCGGTTCTTACTGCACGAGCAACTGCCAAGCCCATGTCTTGAGCGCGATCAACACGATAAGCAGCTTTACAGAAAGGTTTAGCAACATTATATTGGTCAATACCTTCGTAATCACCGCGATCTAGGTCAATAATGTGACGATCTGATGATCCTGAGATCATAATTAATGGGAAACAGTTCTTGGTTGCTTGTGCTAAAGCTGTTAAACCATTTAAAAATCCAGGAGCAGATACAGTTAAAGCAAGACCGGGCTTACCAGTTAAGAAACCTGCAGCTGCGGCAGCGTGAACTGCAGTGTCTTCTCTTCTGAAACCGAAGAATTTCATTCCTTTAATTTCGGCTAAACGGGCAAAGTCAGTTACAGGGATACCGACCAAGCCATACATGTTGTCGATTCCATTAGTTTGTAAGGCATCGATTAATAAATCGGCACGGTGTATTTTGGTTCATCAGCTACAACTTTTCACGCTTTCTAATAAATAATATTATTTTTTATAAATCAGTTCATATCCAATATTATCTTTAAGTGTAACCACTTGTAAAAGATTCGATTTAAAAAGCAAGATTGTTAAATCCTGCTTTTAATTTTATTCAATTATTTCACCATTTAGTGCATTAATAATGGTGGCGCACGAACCGTTACTTTCTAAAGTTGTTACTTTCCAAATAGGAAAATCATATTTAGAATCATTTGTTAATTGCCAACTAATCGCTTGATCAGAATTGGTGCGGCGTTTTGCTATTTTAGTTGCACTGTTTTGAGAAATGATTTTCTTTAAATCTAGTGCTGTCAATTCGTCATTAGAGTATTCATAGCGTGTAGTTGCTTGGCTGATGATTTTGCCATTAGCTGCATCAATTTTAATTGTACAATCTTTATTTTTATCAAAGCCTGCAATGTCATAGACATAATGATCGTGAATAACTTTTAAAGAGATACTCGAAATTTGTGCACTTGAATATAACTTTTTAAATGACGCAATTGCCTCATTTTGACTTAGGTGGATTTGAGGTAAGTCTTTTTTCTTAGGATAATCAACATTTTCACTATTTATAACTTTATTATTTGTTTTGTTGGTTACGGCATTTGGACTCACTTTTTGATAATAAAAATAAGTTGAACCAGCACCTAATAAAAAGCCTAATAGTAAAGTACTAGTAATGATTATTGTCTTCTTCATCTGTATTTCCATCTATATTGTTTCTGTATAATAATTTTATTTTATATATATTATATTAGGTGAAAATATAGCTTAGAAAATAAGACGACTCGTCTTTATATTTTCTTATAATTTAAATAAGTAATAAAATAATTGCGACTAATGCAGGCAACATCTGCAATAAAAAGATCTTTTTAGTGGCAGTAAAACCACCGTAGGCTGCGACAATTACAATTAAACTAAGAATTAAAATCCAAACTTGAACTAGAATTGCTGCTTTAAATAATAAAAAGGCGACAATTAAAATGACACCAAGCATCCCGTTATAGATTCCTTGGTTAGCAAGTGCTATTCTAGCAGCCTTTTGCTTGGTAAAATTGACATCCATGTCGAAAGCTTTAGCTTGTTTTTCTGGAGAAGCAAACATTTCTAAACAACAGATTCCAATATGTTCAATTGCTACCAAGAGAGTTAAGATTACTCCCAAAAGATTAATATATGATTCCATTTTTTACCTTCCTTATAGTAAATTAGATAAGTTTACATAAATAAGTATTTTCGCATATTAATTACTTTTATGCCAGAAAAATTCCTTCTTTGAACTTTTGAAATGGCATATTATATAGTACGAAAATATACCTTTAATTAAGGAGAGAAGAAAATGAAGGAGTATGTAATTAAATCAGTAACCACAAATGATGTTAAAGAATTACAAACTATTTCAAGAGAAACTTTTAAAAAGACTTTTGATCCTTATACTGCACCAGATGATATGGCCCGGTTTTTAAAAGAAGATTATGACACCAATAAGTTGATTAAAGAAATAAATAATCCGAATTCACGCTTTTTCTTTTTAATAGTAGAAGATGAGGTAGCTGGTTATTTAAAAGTTAATGTTGGGGATGCGCAAACAGAAAAACTTAAACCTAATGCACTTGAAGTTGAACGAATTTATTTACGAGAAAAGTTCCAACATCGCAGATTAGGTTTAGTTTTAATTAAATATGCTGAAGAATTAGCACGCAAAGAAAATAAAGATTATATGTGGTTAGGAGTTTATGCAAAGAACCTAGTTGCACAAAAATTTTACGCCAAAGATGGTTTTGAAAGAGTAAGCCAGCATGTATTTCAAGTTGGTGACGATGCTCAAATTGATTATCTGTTGGCAAAAGAATTGAATTAGAAAAAGTGAGTGGGATAGTATTCCACTCACTCTTATTTATTCATCGTCGTGATCAACTTCGACGACTTTTTTAGTTTCTGCATCAATCTTTACTTCATGTTTTTTACTGCCATCATTAACGGTAATTTCCCAGTAAGCCTTGTTATGATCTTGTTCTAATTTCCATTCTTCAGCTGTGCCTTTAACTTTCTTTTCTGCAATCTTAGTAGCTTGTTTGCGGCTGATGACATTGTCGAGATTAATCGTTTTATCTAAGCGATCATCTAGATCTAATTTTTCCGATTCGGAATGCAAAATTTTACCATTGTTGGCGTCAATTTTAGCTGTGTATTCTTTATTATTATCCATACCATCGATTTCATAAACGTATGAATTGCCTTCAGCTTGAAGATCAATACTTTTAATTTTGGTATCTTTAAATTTTTGATCAAATTTGTTTAAAGCTTCAGACATTGAAAGTTTGATATCGGTTGTTTTTAATTTAGCCGTATTTTCATTAGCAGATTTTTTAGTTTTCTTTTTTGCGTTTTCAACTTTTGAAGATTGTGAAGATTTTGATGAATCATCACCCGAGTTAGAGCAGGAAATTACAGTTATACCGAGGGATGCACCGATTGCTAAAGCGCCGACAGCTTTAAATAAGTTCTCTTTTTTCATAAATGTTTTTTCCTAATCTATTAAACCTATCAAACATTTTCTTTATTAACTATATTATATAAAATAAATACAGAAAAAGGATAAACCATGATTGGTTTATCCTTTTTATTAAACTTTTATTTAGAAATAGATCCTTATTCACCCTTAAAAGTGCCATTTTCAACTTCACGAATGAAGTCTGCTAAGTGCTTGTAGTAAACTGCTGGGTTATCAACCATGTGGTGGTGACCACCGTCAGGCGTGGTTACTAAGCGTGAGTTAGGAATGTGCTTTTGCATTATCTTAGCAGTTGAAATTGGCATGGTTTCATTTTCACCGAAAGTAAGCAAAGTAGGTACTTTAATATTCTTCAATTGATCTCTAAAGTGCCAGTCTTTTAACTTACCAGTAATGACAAATTCGTTGTCACCTTGGAAAGCGTTGTAAACAGCGGTGCCACCGATGTCTTTTAAGTGATAAAGCTTAGAAGGCTGCTTACGATCGACAAAATTAATATTCAAAATTTGAACATCATCTTGATAACGTTGATTATCATAGTCATTATTCTTTTCACATTCGTGCATAAAGTCAATTTCAGTCTGTGGAAGAACTTCTTGACGTCTTCTATTAACTGAAGCAACATATTCATCAATTTCATCGACCATGGATGAAATAATGGCACCTTTTAAGTGTTGACCATATTTAACGGCATATTCTTGAACAAGAAGTCCGCCCCAGCTTTGACCAATGAGATAAAAATTATCTAAGCCTAATTTTTCGCGCACTTCATCAACTTCGTCTAAGAAATATTCGTAAGTTAAATACTTCTTAGCAATTTCAGGGTCAGAGTAATCAGGTTGATCTGAGTAAAGAGAACCTAATTGATCATACATGGTTACTTGAACATCGAGCCCTTGCTTCTTTAATTGTTCTGCAGTGTCTTCCCAGTATTCGTGATTACCACCAGGTCCACCGTGAAGTGCTAATAAATGAATGTCACCATGTCCTTGGGTATTAGTCCAAAGATGGTAACCGTTGTCTAAAGTGATGATTTTAGTACCAGTTTTCATATAATGCTCCTTTTAAAATAAAATTTAATTTAATTTTACCACTTAATTTTAAGAATGATTTGAGAAAAGGCGCATACTACGCGTATAATAGTGGACAACGTTAACTGTGACTTAAGGAGAAAAGAATTTTTATGAGTCTTAAATACGCTAAAAAAAGTCAGGTAATTTGCTTCACTATTTTAGCAGCAATTAAAGCTTGCAATATCGTCTTTGTAGCCTACATGATTAAAGTAATGCTAAATGTGGCTTCTTCAAATTCAAATGATTATATGCATTTAGTTCGTTTAGCAATTTATACAGCTTTGGGACAATTATGTTTCATGGCTAGCAATTTTATTTATGAAACGGTCAAGATGGGCATAATTAGAGATGTCAATATGGTGTTTAAGCGTGCTAATTTAGCGTATTTAGTTGATCAAGGCAATCCAGACATTAAAGATGGCTTGTCACTAATGACTAATGACCTTAAGCAAATCGAAACTAACCGAATTACAGCCCAATTAGATATGATCTTTCAAGGCTTATCTTTTATTGGTGCGATTAGTTTTGCTTTTTATTCTTCTTGGCAAATGACGATTGTTTTTGTAATAGCAATGCTTGCGCCAGCCATAGTTCAACTTGTAACTAGTCCGATTATTACTAAAAAATCAAAAATTTGGGCCGAAAAAAATGCAATTTATACTCAAAATGTATCTGATTCCTTAAACGGTGCACAATCGGCTAAATTATATAATGTGAATTCTAATATAGTTGTCAGAGCATCAAAAGCAGCTCAAAATATGGAAAATGCTTTAAGAAATATGTCTCTTACTCAGGCATGGGCACTGGAATTAATTTATTCAGCTGCTGAATTATTCTGCTTCATTATTCCATGTACAATTGGTGGAATTTTGATGATGCAAGGCCAAATTAAAGTTGGTACTTTAGTAATGATGGTTGATTTAGCAATGAACTTTATTACGCCTGTAGTAACCTTATTTAACGAATTTAATCAAGTTAAATCAACAGTCCCAATGTGGGAAAAGACCTTAAAAGCTTTAAACTATCACGTGGTAATTTCTAAAAATAAGATTAAAAATTTTACAGGCATGAAGATTGAAAATTTGGCTTATGTGACTAATTCTGATAAAAAAGAAATCTTTAAAAATGTGTCACTAGATGTTAATCCAGGAGAAAAAGCTTTATTAATGGCACCTAGTGGCTGGGGGAAAACGACTTTGCTTGGATTAATGTTAGGCTTAAAAATGCCTAAGCAAGGTAAAATTCTTTTGAATGGTAAAGAAGTGAATGGTGATTGGGATACAGCGCATAATTACTATTCATATGTAAATCAAAAGCCGTTCATGTTTGATGATACTCTTCGTTTTAATATCACATTAGGCCGAAAGGTTAGTGACGAAAAACTAAAAAGAACAATTCACGAGTCCGGCCTTGATAAATTAGTAGAAGAACATGGTTTAGATAATAGTGTTGGTGAAGCCGGTAATAGTTTATCCGGTGGTCAAATTCAGCGTGTTGAAATTGCACGCGCGCTTTTGTCGGGTCGTCCAATTTTACTTGCAGATGAGGCTACAAGTGCCTTAGATCCTAACTTATCATTGGCTATTCATAAAACCTTATTGAAAAATCAGCGAATAGCTGTTATTGAAGTAGCTCACAAAATTTCACCTGAAGAAAAAGCGATGTTTGACAAAATTGTTCAACTTGATAAACATCGAATTGAAATTCCAATGAAGTAATGAAGATATATTAAATCAATACTATTTTTAATATGAGTTATTTAAATTGAAAGCAATTACAAAATATAGTATTTTAAATATATATGTGAGTAGCGAAAAGGAGAGATTTAAGATGGCAGAACCAAACTGGTTACAGAATATGAATCACGACGAATACTTGAAAGAAGATTTTAATGCTGACGGAAAATCAATTGCTGGAACTACTGTTGACGGTATTGATAAAAACGATCCAGAGTGGCTTGATAAGGCGGCTAAAAAAGTCAATGCAGCTGAAGGCGATGACTATGTAAAGCTTGACAGTGGACTTTTGACAGTAAATCAACTTAACTGGATGTTACAAAATACCATTGGTGAGTTGACTTTTGTTGATGATAATAACCAATTTTTGTGGTACAACCGTCCAAAGGATCCAAATGCTAAGATGAAGGCTAAACGGACTCCAGACCAGGTTGGTGATACCATGAAGGCAATTCACCCAGATGTACGTGATGTTATTCCTAACGCTAAGAAAGTTGTTCACGCTCTACGTACAAAAGAAGGTGGCCACGACGACGTTTACATGCCAGTACCAACTGGGAACTTAAAAGAACTTGTTCTTCACTACTACAAGCGCGTAGAAGACGACAAGGGTAATTACATTGGTATTTACGAATGGGTACAAGATCTTTACCCACTTGTAAAATACTTCTGTGAAACTACTGGTCAAAAGTTGGTAGTTGATGAAGATGCCACAACTGGTGCAACTTACCGTCGTAATTCTGATCCAGATGCTGCGACTGGTGCTTCAACTAAGGCTGAAGAAGTAAAACAAGAAAAAGAAGAAAAACATGAAGAAGTAGACACAATTAGTGGCGCTTCCTATCATTAAAAAATTATTTTTCTAAAAGTAGCGATCTATCGCTACTTTTTTTATCTCTTATACCAAAAAATAAATCTAAATACAAGATTGTATTTAAATTTTAAAGTTTTATACTAGATATTGATGTTTTTGAAAGAACAAAAACGGATAAGGCACAATATCTTGCGTATTGTGACCTAATAGTATTGAGGAGAGATTAGATGCAAACTGATAAAGATGAGAATTATTTTGTATGGCTTTGGAATCAATTAAAAGGATGGCCTGTTCAAAACTACTGTTTATGGTTTTTTGCTTTTGGCTTCCAACTAGCAATTTTGCTCCAAAATAAAATGGATGCTGTTACCTTAATTACTTTTATTGGTACTTTACTTGGAACACTTTGTGTATTAGCAATTAACGCAACTAAGGCGATTAATGGTTGGCTTGGTTTGGTTTCCGCTGCTTGTTTTATTTATGCTGGATTAGCTGCTAAAAACTATCTTTCAATTTTTGAACAACTTGCTTACATTGCAACTTTAGATTTGCCGGTCATTCTTTCTGTGAAATCATGGAATGATGATACTAAGAATCACTTGAGAAAATTTGCAGCTAAAGAATGGATTGTTGCAATCGTCGGAACTATTGCCGTTTACCTTGTATCAGGATACTTGATTGGTAAGTTTACAAATGATCCTCGTCCTTGGATTGATGCTATTAGTTTTGCAATTTCTCTTACCGCTGGAATTATGTGTTTTATGCGTTACAACAATCAATATTTCTGGTGGACTGCAAGTGGGATTTTCCAATTAATTCTTTGGGGTGTAACTTTTGCTCAAGGTGATGCTACACTTGCAATGGCTGTGAACTCAAGTATCTATGTAATTAACGATATTTTGGCCTTTACTGTTTCCCCGTGGTTTAACATGGGACGTCGGCGTGAAGGACTTAAAGAGATTTCGAAGTAAAATTAACTAAAATGGTGTTTAGAGAAGTTATCTTTTCTAAACATTTTTTTGTTATAATTTCATCCGTGACGAGGAGGATGAAAAATGACATTTTATACCTTAAAGTATATCCAGAATAATCAAAGTACAGATAGAACAATTTACTATATTTTAATGCTAGTTGCAGCTGTGGCAATGATTGTGTTTGCAGTATTGTATTTACACGATCGGTTTGATACGCGTTATCGAGATTTGGGAATTATTGCTTTATTATTTTTACTACTCTTTGCAGGCACGCAATATGAAAAATATGTTGAAGTTAATACTCAAAAGTCACAAACGACCCAAATGGTTCCATTTATTAAATCAGTAGCACAAGATGAAAATGTTAAAGAAAGTAATGTCGTCGTTAATTCAACTGATTTGGTTGATGGCATGATTGTCCGAATTGATTCAAAAGGAATAGATTACCAACTCCATCTCAACTCTGATCGCAATACATATACTTTAACGCGTGCTCATGTAATTGATCATCATGTAGAGGTGAAAAAATAAAATGCAACTAGACTATATCCAGCTTCTCATTAAATTAGCACTAGGAATCCTAACGTTAATTATTCAAATTAATCTTTTTGGTAAAAGTAATTTAGCTCCTACTACGGCACTCGATCAATTGCAGAACTACGTGCTTGGGGCGGTTATTGGTGGAATAATTTATAACCCTAGTATTACCATTTTGCAATTTTTGTTAGTCCTAGTTTTGTGGACTTTAGTGGTCTTTATTTTAAAATTTGCCAGAGATCATAATCGTTTTGTCCGTAATTTAGTTGATGGCAAACCGGTACAAGTAATCAAAAATGGACGAGTTTTGGTTGCTAATTGTATGAAAGCAGGAATATCAGCAAACGAGTTGATGTTTAAGTTACGTAGTCGTGGTATTTATTCAGTTGAAAAGGTAAAGAATTGTATTTTTGAACAAAATGGACAATTAACAGTTATTGAAAATGATGAAGCTAATATTCGTTTTCCAATCATCAGCGATGGTCAAGTAAATGAGGATGTTTTGGAGTTAATTCATCACGATGAAGCTTGGCTTGAAAAGGAAGTTCAAAAAGCGGGTTATAATAGTGTTAATGATATTTTCCTTGGCGAATATATTGCCGGGAAATTGCTTTTTACTGGATATTCAAAGTAAAAAAAGAGGGTAATTTTAATGGAAAAATTGCAACAAGCCAAAAATTGGTTAAATGACGCCGATGCAATAATCGTTACAGCGGGTAATGGCTTTGCACGTGAAGAAGGTTTAGACATTTTAAGCGAAGAAGAATTTGATAATAATTTTGGTAAAATTGCTGAAAAATACAATGTCCATACAATTGGTGATGCTTTGGATAAGAAGTTTGACTCCTGGGATCAGCAGTGGCAATTCTGGAGTCAATTAATCAATGATTATACTTTAGAATATGAACCTAGCGATGCCATGTTGGCCTTAAAGAAGTTATTAGAAGATAAAGAATACTTTATTGCCACAAGCACTTTTGCTCACTTTTTTGAAAAGGCTGGCTTTGATGAGAATCGAATCTTTAATGCATTTGGTGATTGGACTGAGATGCAGTGCTCTAGCGGCATTAATCATGGTAAGTTTTCTGATTTAGAAGTCGTAAAAAAGTATTTAGCTGGGCAAGGTGAAGTGCCAAAGTGCAAAATTTGTAATAGTGAAATGGAACTTCATATGCCGCTAAATGCTCATTTTTACCCTGATACTGATGCAAATAGTCGTTTACGTTGGTTCTTGACTGGTAATGAGGATAAAAAAGTAGTTATTTTAGAACTTGGGGTTGATGAAACTAGTCCACAATTACTTGATCCGATGGTTAAGTTGGTAGAACAATTTGATAGTTGGACATATCTTGCAGTAGATTTAACTGCTTCAGAATTACCAAGTAATTTACAAAAGCGTAGTTTAGCATTTGGCAGTAATAGTCATGATGTTTTAACCAAATTAGTAAAGTAGGCAAAAATGAGTATTGAAGTAAAAAATGGTGTTTTAAATATTCCAGGTGCAAATGATAAATTGCGTCATAAAGGAACAGAAAGACCTGAATTTTTAGATGATTATACTTTAATTGATATTGAAACAACTGGTCTTAGTCCATATCGCGATCGGGTAACTGAATTAGGTGGGATCAAGGTTCGTAATGGCGAAATTGTAGATGAGTACAGTCATCTAGTGGCCTATGATAAATCAAATAAGGTACCAGCGTTTATTACTAAATTAAATGGCATTACCGAAGAAAAAATAATTAATGAAGGAATTCCAGTTGATGAAGCCAGTCATGATTTCCGTGAATTTATCGGTGATGATGTCATCATTGGTTATAATGTCAACTTTGATTTGAATTTTTTTTATGACTTAGCGCAAAAGTATAATCTAGCGGAATTAAATAATGATTATGTCGATGTTTTGCGTTTAGCTAGGGCATATTATTCACGTGAGCGGCATAATCGTTTAATTGACTGTATGCAGCGAGCTGGCATTGCTCAAGTTGAACAACACCGGGGATTAGATGACTCGATTGATACCAAAAGGGTATATGACGATTTCCGCAAGAATTTCACTCCAGCATTACTTGAAAAAGCCCAAAGTAAAATTAAGAATTTTAGTCTGACTGAAGATAAGTTAATGCCTTGGCAAATTGGTTTTCGTAATCCAGTTAATGGTAAAAAAATCGTTTTATCAGATCATGTTCATATGGATCATGAAGATGCTGGTAAGATGATTGAAAATTTAAGTGGTGAAAATCAAGGTCGCTTAGATCTTAATACGAATTACCTGATTGTTGGCGATCATGATTTCTTTAATAAAAATAATTCAAATTTAAATGAAGCTAGTCGGTTAAATCATGAAGGTGCTGATATTAAAAGATTGTCAGAGAGCTTTTTCTTAAATATGTTAGATAATTGGGCAAGAAGCTAGGAGTGTAGCGATGAATAGAAGGAGAAGAAAGTCGCGTAAGAAAACAAATTCCTTATTATCAGTACTTATTGTATTAATTTTTGCAGGTTGGGGATTATATACTCAAGGCGGCCTTAAACCCAATGGTAGTAACTTATTTGGTGAATTCAGTGATCAATTTTCAAGTACTACAAATGAAATTGATCAGGCAAATAAAGCCCAGCAATCATATGGTGGGTTAGCTAATTCTGATTATCAAAAATTAGCTAGTTTAAATTTTAAAAGTGGGAATAAAGCTTATGTTTTCGTGAACCATAATCATTCCACTTTAATTAAAAATGCTTGGAAAGTTAATCGCGTTATCTATTCGAATTTGGATCGTTTGAATCGAACTTCGCATCCTAATACCGGTTTTTTGGAAAAGAGAAACGTGGCTAATGATAGTTTGCGAGTTAGACAATTTATTGAACCAACCGCTTGGCATTATAATCGCCGAAATGGCACACAAATATATAATCGCGGCCATTTAATTGCCTATTCAGTTTCTGCTGGGATCGATCAAAATGGCCGCTATAATCCACAGGAGAAATCTGGTGATCAAAATAATCCAAAAAATTTATTCACACAAACAGCATTTTCTAATCAAAAGATTCAGACGATTTTTGAGAGTAAAGTAAGAAAAGCGTTGCGACAGAATAAAAAAGTGATTTATCAAGCTACGGCGATCTTTCGTGGCAATGAATTAATGGCGCGCGGCGTTAATTTACAGGCGGTATCAACAGATGGCAGTCTAGATTTTAACGTCTACTTATTTAATGTGCAGCCCGATTTTATTTTCAATTATCAAAATGGCCGGGCAAAAATTGATCGTTCAATGCGTGTTAATGAATAGTAAAATAGTTTTTAAAGATAATAAAAGTTAATATTAATGTTGGATTTACAAAAAGGAAGTACTTTTATGAAAAAAGATAATTGTACAGCTATGTTAGTTGGTAAAGATGCGTCAATTGATGGTTCAACCATGATTGCGCGTGACGAAGATGGTTACGGCGGTATTAATGAAAAGGTATTTGTTGTTAATAAAGCCCGTCATTACGATGAAGATTATGTTTCAAAATACAATGGCTTCAAGATGCACTTAGTTGGCGATGGTTGTCGTTATACAGCTGTACCAACAGCTGATGATTCAGAAGGCCGTTGGGATGAACAGGGGATTAATGAATATAATGTCGCTATGACGTCTACGGAAACTGAAGCAACAAATGCACGCTGCTTAGGTCATGATCCACTGGTTAAGGACGGAATTAATGAAGATTCAATGCTTTATTTGGTATTGCCATTCGTTAAAACTGCTCGTGAAGGAGTTAAACGTTTAGGTGAACTAATTGAAAAATATGGTACGGGTGAAACTAACGGTATTGCTTTTTCTGATCATGATGAAGTTTGGTATTTTGAAACCGCAGCTGGTCACCAATGGGTCGCAGCCCGCGTGCCAGATGATTCATACGCAATTTGTCCCAATATCATGGTGATTCAAAACATTGACTTTGATGATCCAGATAATTTTATGTATGCAAGTACGATTCGTAATTTTGTGGAAAAGAATCATTTAAATCCAGCCCAAGATGGCAGTTTTAATTTCCGTGATATTTTTGGTACAAAGGATGAAGCTGATAGCTTCTACAACACCCCAAGAACTTGGTACGGTCAAAAATTGTTTAATCCAAGTATTGAACAAGATCCAACCAGCCAAGAAATGCCATTTACTCGTGTTCCCGAAAAGAAAATTGGGGTTGAAGATGTGCAAAAGTTTTTGACCAGTCACTATAACGGCACACCATATGATCCAATGGATACTTATTCTTCTGGCAACGAAAAACAGCAAAAACAATTCCGGTCAATTGCTTTAGACCGGAACCAAGAATCAAGTATCTTGCAAATTAGAAATAATGTTCCAAAAGAAATGGCTGCCATTCAATGGATTAATATGGGCTTTTATGCTTACTCACCATACGTTCCTTTCTATACTAATATTGAGGATACTCCTGAGAATTATAAGCTTGCAGAGCATACAGTTGATCCGGATAATAGTGCTTACTGGATGTATAAAACATTACAGGTCTTAGTTGAACCACACTATCACCAATATATTTATGAAGTAAATGCTTACCGTGATGAATGTCAGCAAGATGCTTTAGGAAGAATTGATGAAGTAGATCAACACGCAAAAGATTTGCATGAGAATGAATTGACGGAATTTTTGACTAAAGAGAATGACAAGACCGCGGCTATGATTACGCAAAAAACTAAAAAATTGATGAGCAATTTAGTTCGTGAAGCTTTAAATTCATCAAAATATCAATTCGAACGTGGAGATAATTTATAAAAATTAAGTCTTGTTAAAAGATTGTTCGGAAAAAATATTTATTAAAAATAATCCAAGAGAGAGAAAAGACCACTAGAAGACTACGTGGCCTTTTTGTATGATCAAATTAAAACGACATACTATATATTGTAAAAGCGAACAAAAATATAATTATCTAATCAATAGTATGAAAAATACAATAAAAAGATAATAAATTCACAAACTGATTAAAAAATACTCGGCTAAATTTCGAACTTTTTTAAAATTTTATTTGTTATTTTGCTAGTTATATCTTAGAATTAACTAAGAAATTGTAGAAATTTATCAAGATATTGTGGTGTTTAATTAATGAATGACGAAAAATTTATTGAAGTTAAGAATTTACGTAAAGTTTACGAAAATGGCCATGAAGCAATCAAAAATGTAAGTTTTTCGGTAAAAAAAGGTGATTTAGTCTGCCTTTTAGGTCCATCAGGCTGCGGAAAAACTACAATCTTAAATATGTTAGCTGGGCTTCTTTCGCCAAGTAGTGGTGATATTTTGTTTGATGGAAAATCAGTTGTGAAAACTGCACCAAAAGATCGTCAAATTGGTTATGTTTTCCAAAATTATGCTTTATATCCTCATATGACAGTTTTGCAAAACATTATGTTTCCATTAACGGTTGGAAAGAATAAAAAATCGAAACAAGAAGCAGAGAAAATTGCGCAAAAATATATGAAGTTGACACAAATTACTGAATTTGCCAATCAAAAGCCAGGAAAACTTTCAGGTGGCCAGCAGCAACGTGTTGCTATTGCCCGGGCATTAGTACAAGAACCTAATATTTTGCTAATGGATGAACCACTCAGTAATTTGGATGCACGCCTTAGATTAAAGATTAGAGAAGAAATTCGTTCTTTAGTTAAAGAGGTCGGAATTACTACTTTATTTGTAACTCATGATCAAGAAGAAGCTTTATCAATTGGCGATAAAATAATTTTGTTCAATGAAGGTCTAATTCAACAAGATGATTTAGGTCAAAACTTTTATCTTGAACCAAATAATTATTTTGTTGCGAATTTTGTTGGTAACCCTGTCATTGATAATTTCCATGTTCAAGTTAAGGGCAAAAGAATTATTGCTTCCGACTTTGAGCTTTCAGTAGATGATTTATTTAGAGATCGTTTTAAGAAAGAATTAGTTGATGGCGATTACGTCTTATCAGTTCGACCAGAAAATATTCAACCAGCAGAGGATGGCTATGTTTCTGCAACAATTAAAGATGTCGAATTAATTGGCCGTGAGCGAATTCTTAAATTTGATCATAATGGAGTTCAAGCACGTTCTTTAGTTGATTTGGAGACACCAATTAAAACAGGTGATCAAATTAAATTAAAAATGAGATTAGATCGAGTATTTATCTTTACACCAGAAGGAGAGCGCGTCTACTAATGAAACCCAATCAAAAAAGAGCGTGGTTATTTTTAGCGCCGACGATTATTTTTGTAACGTTTTTTAGTATTTATCCTATTCTAAGAGCCTTTATTATGAGTTTTCAAGGTGGTCCTTTAATTAATATGGCTTGGAATGGGGTCAGCAATTATCAATATATATTCCATGATCCTGAATTTTGGCTCGCTTTAAAAAATACTATTTTGTATTCTCTTATCTCTGTTCCTGTAGCGTTAGCTATTTCAATCATGTTAGCATGGTTTATTTTTAGTAAGGTTAAAAGTAAATCATTTTTTGAAACTACCTTTTTCATGCCTTACGTAACTTCCACAATTGCGATCGGAATTGTTTTTCGTTATATCTTCAACGGTGACTATGGTTTATTAAACTTTATTTTACGGACATTGCATTTGCCTGCACCTAATTGGATCGATGATCCCGCAATGTCTTTAACTACAATCATCTTATTTGGAATCTGGACTAGTTTAGCTTTTAATATTGTCATCTTGATGGGGGCTTTAAGAAATATTGATCCTAACTACTACACAATTGCTAATATGTATGGTGCTTCTGGAACGGAAAAGTTCTGGCGAATTACAATGCCGCAACTTATTCCAACCATTGCCTTTTTATTAACAATGAATATTATTGCCGCTTTTAAAATTTATACTTCTGTATATGCTTTATTTAATGGCCAAGCAGGTGTTGGTAATTCAGCAACAACAGCGGTCTTCTATATTTATAATAAATTCCAAATCGTTGGTACACCTGGTGTGGCAATGGCGGCTACGGTTGTTTTATTCTTGATTATTTTATTCATTACTTTCTTACAACGTAAGATGATGAAGAAGATCGGAGGTCGATAAGATGAAAAAGATTCGCTGGGGTAAACTAGTTGCTTATATCATTTTGACTTTCTTTGCGATCATTACGGTCTTTCCCTTTATCTACATGATTTTGGGCGGATTGATGAGTTTTCAAGAGACAACTAAGATTCCACCGACTATATTTCCAAAAATGCCGCAGTGGAGCAATTATGCTAAAGTTTTTGCTCAAGCACCCTTTGCTCGATATTTCTTAAATACCTTTATTACTGCGAGTGTTACGACAATTGTTAGTTTATTTAATTCAGTTCTAGGCGCTTTTGCAATGGTAAACCTTCATTTTAAAGGAAAGCATTTCATTCAAATTGTTTTACTTTCATTATTGATGGTTCCAGGTGAGGCGATCATCTTTACGAATTACGATACAATTGCCAGAATGGGATTGCTTAATACTTATATCGGATTAGTATTACCATTCTTAACTTCTATCTTTTATATGTATTACTTACAAAGCTACTTCGGTTCAATTTCAAGAACAATTTATAAAGCAGCTAAAATTGATGGTGCTAATGATTGGGAGTATATTTGGAAAATTTTAGTACCAATGTCTAAAGGCGGATTATTTACAGTTGGCTTACTTAGTTTTATTTCTGGTTGGAATTCATTCTTATGGCCATTACTTGTAACTAATGAAGATAGTATGCGCCTTCTTAATAATGGATTGACCAATTTCGCTTCTGATGCAGGTAGTGAAACTCAGCTGCAACTTGCTGCTGCGACCTTGACGGTTTTACCAATTTTGATACTTTATTTCATTTTTAGAAAGCAGATAATTCGAGGAGTAGTACGAAATGACCTTAAAGGATAAAACTCAAGTTACTTTTTATAACGGGTTAACTACCATTGGTGGTCCAATGATTGAAGTGGCATATCACAAGTCCCATGTGCTATTTGATTTAGGAGAAGTTTATCGGCCGGAATTAGGCTTAAAACTTGCAGACGAAGATTTCCAGACTTTAATTAAGTATCAGTTGATTGGGGATGTGCCTGATTTTTATGATGAAAAAGTTACTGGAAAAAAAATAAACACTAATAAGTGGGAACATAGTGCAGCTTATATTTCTCATGTTCATTTGGATCATAGTAAGGCACTCAATTTACTATCTCCGGATATACCGCTTTATGCCGGGAAAATTACCGCTCAATTATTACCGGCATTAAATGAAAATGGTGATTTCTTATTACCAGCAGCAGGTCATTCTAAGAATTATACGAGGCCGATTATTGCAGCAGAATATAAAAAGCCAATTCAAGTTGGTGACATTACATTAGAAGTCTGGCCAAGTGATCACGATGCTTATGGAGCAACTGGATTAATTGTTAGGACACCAGATAAGATAATTTCATTTACTGGTGATATTCGTCTTCATGGATATCATCCTGATTGGGTTCATGAATATCTAGCGGCTTCTAAAGGGGCTGATTTATTCATTATTGAAGGTACAGGAGTATCCTGGCCTGAAGAAAAACATGATGAAAATAGTGAAGAATTTACTGGTCCTAATAATGAAACAGAATTAACTAAAGAAATTGTCTGT
The DNA here is from genome assembly GCA_018883635.1 of Candidatus Lactobacillus pullistercoris. GTDB lineage: Bacteria > Bacillota > Bacilli > Lactobacillales > Lactobacillaceae > Lactobacillus > Lactobacillus pullistercoris. Next base: position 6,189 of record JAHLFT010000066.1, on the reverse strand, counting down.
CTTCAAAAGCAAAATCCTAAACGACAAATTACTTTTAATACTTATCTTACAAACGTAGAAAGAATTTTAAGAATTATTTCTGATTCACCAAGAACCGTCGTCTTGCATGCTAAGCGGGCACATTTACTCAAACAAAGTCTGAATAAAGATGTGCCTTATTATTACTTGCCAGGGGAAAGTAAATTTTCAGATCTTAAACCAGAGTTAGAAGTGCAGTATAAGAAACTTTTAGCTGATGATCATGAATTTCTTTGGCAAGCTGTTAGCGACTTCGATAGTCTAAAAAAAGGTGGATTATATATTCATTCCAATGCTGAGCCACTTGGTGATTTCGACCCGGCATATCGGCCCTTTGTAGAAAAAATTGCCAAAAATAAAATTGAATATCAAGCTCTCCGCTGTTCTGGTCATGCGGACGAAAATGAATTAAAAGAAATCATTAGTGAGGTTCAGCCGGCTATTTTGGCACCAGTGCACACATTGCATCCGGAGCTGGAAAAGAACCCATTTGGTAAACGGATTTTACCTAAGCGTGGTCAAACGATTACGCTATAGTTGAATCAAAAAAATTGTTGTTTAGTTTTATTTTTTGGGAGGATAAATCCAAATGAAGTTTAGTAAAAAACTCGCTGCATTTGCTGCGATTGGTTTAGCTTTGATCGGAACTGCTGCTTGTTCTAAAAGCAATAATTCGTCAAGTTCAGATAAAATTCCGTCAAAGATTACCAAGAAAACGACAGTCGTTTTTTGGCATGGCATGGTTGGCGTTCAACAATCAACTTTGCAAAAATTAACGCAAGAGTTTGAAAAGCAAAATCCAAAGATTAATGTTAAGCTTGAAAGTCAAGGTTCTTATAATGACTTACAAGCAAAGATTAATTCCACCTTACAATCACCAAATAATTTGCCAACTATTACGCAGGCATATCCTGGTTGGTTATGGAATGCTGCTCAAAATAAGATGCTTGTCAATTTAACTCCATATATTAATAATAAAAATGTCGGTTGGGGTAGTGCTAAAGCTTCTGATATTAGAACAGAATTATTAGATGATGCTAAGATTAAAGGCACTCAATATGGTATTCCTTTTAACAAATCAATTGAAACTTTGACTTACAATGAAGATATGTTTAAGAAGTATGGTATTAAAAAGGTACCAACAACAATGGAAGAATTGAAGAACGCTTCTGAAACTATCTACAAGAAGAGTAATCATAAAGTTGTCGGTGCCGGTTTTGATTCACTTTCAAACTACTATGTTTTGGGAATGAAAGATAATGGTGTCAACTTTAATGACAAGATCGATTTTAGTGGATCAACTTCAAAGAAAGTTATCAACTATTATGCTGATGGAATTAAGAAGGGCTACTTCAGAGTAGCAGGTTCAGAACACTACTTATCAGGTCCATTCGCTAATGAAAAGGTCGCAATGTTTATTGGTACTTCTGCTGGTGAAGGCTTTGTAAAACAAGGTGTAGGCAACAAATTTACTTATAATGTTGCAGCTCGTCCAGGTAAATATACTATGCAACAAGGAACGGATATTTACATGTTCAATCATGCAAGCGCTGATCAAAAAGCTGCTGCCTTTAAGTACATTAAATTCTTAGTTTCAAAATCAAGTCAACTTAAGTGGGCTAATGCTACTGGTTATATCCCAGTTAATAATGCAGTAATTAATTCAAAAGAGTATAAGAATAATACTGATTTGAAGCTTCCAGCTAAGCTTTCAAGTTCAATGAAGTATTTATACAGTGTTCCAGTAGAAAAGAATTCAAATGCTACATATAGTCAATTGAACAGTATTATACAAACCATTCTTTCAGCCGCACAAAAGAATCAAAATGTTAACAATGCAATTAATGCTGGAAAGACTAAATTTGATGCTGCTTGGAAGCAATAAAACTAAATAGGAAGATCAAGACAGACCATTTTGGTCTGTTTTTTCTTTTTTGGGAAAATGATAAGATGGTATAGTTGAAAGATGAATGATAACATATTATCAGTAGCAAAAAGTAAGAGGTGAGAAAGTTGATCAGACAACAGAATTTTCCCGTTGAGACTAAATATAAATGGTATGATATCAGCAATTTGAGTGAACAAGATAGCCAGAAATTGCAAGAACAGTTCAATTTTACGCCTGATATTATTTCATATATTTCTGACCGACATGAACGTCCGCACTATGACTATGACTTGCATACCCATAGTCACTTATTGGTTTATGATGTTCCCATTTGGCCGACTAATTCGATCAAACATTTTACTTCTCATCCTATTACATTACTGGTAGTTGGGGAAGATGTCTTTACTTTTCATACTGAATCAACTAGTTATGTTTTTGATGAATTTAATGATGCCCAGATGCGTGAGCGACTGTCGCAAGCAAAAGATGTTACTGAATTATTAATGATCTTTTTGCTATATTCATCTCAGTATTTTCAACGCGCTGTTACCCAACTTGATGCCGAACGCAACAGCTTAGATCAAAAACTATCAGATGATATTGATAATAAAGATTTAGTTGAATTATCAAATATTGAAAAGAGTTTAGTCTATTTATCTAGTTCTATTCAGACAGACTTGATCATGCTTCATAGTTTGGATCATTCTAAGTTGGAATTTACCAAGACTGCCAGAGAAAGATTAGATGATGTTTTAATTGAGTCAAACCAGTCTGCAGAAATGATTCAGATTTCACAGCAAGTTACCAAAACTTTATCTGCTACTTCAAATAATATGATGAACAACAATTTGAACGATACGATGAAGTTCTTAACTGTGTGGTCTCTGGTTTTAACAATTCCGACGATTATGACTGGATTTTATGGAATGAATGTTTCTCTTCCAATGCTTCATAGTTCGGTTGACTGGATTATGGTCACGATTATCACGATTGCTTTGATGATTTGGCTAGTAATTTTAATGCGCAAGCATCACTTCTTTTAGAACGGGGCTATTAGATGAAAAATAAAAGATTAATTAGAGTATTAATTGCTAGTCTATTTGCTTTTATGCTTTATTCTTTTAATTTAAGACAAGTAAAAAAAGCCAAGCTTGAAGTGATTGAGCCCAGAAGTGCTAGAGTAGCAAAGAATCAGAAAAAAGAGCCAAAAATAAAAACCAAGAAGCTTCCAAATAAGAGCGAAAGTATTGATAAAGATGTCGCTATTGAGAAAGGAAGCCAAAAGCAGCTAGCTTCTAAAATCGCCAAAAATATGAAAGCTAGTTCTTATCAAGTTGCAGTTCAAGATTTAAATAATTCTTCACGTTATGCACGTTTGGCAACAGCAAGTGAAGCAAAATATGCTAGTGGTGTTCTACGGATTTTAATTTTAGCAACTATTTATAAGCAAGAGCAGCGAGGAAAGATTCATCCACGGGCAAATATAAAAATTAAGAAAGCTGATCGCGTTAAGGGCGAAAAATTGTTGCAGAAAAATATGCAGTACGGTATTGCTTACTTACGTCAAGCAATGATGCATGGTAATAAGACAGCCGCCAATGCATTGCTAAGAAAAGCTGGTCGCAGCAATGTTAATAAAGTTGCCAAAGAATTTGGTACAAGTCAGACAGAGATTACTGGTAATTTTAGTCAAAAAGTTGTTGGGAAAACTACAGCTAAAGATCTTGATTTAATTTTAAAGGGAATTTATCAAGGTCGAGTATTAAATCGCCAGCATGCTCAAATTGTTTTGATGGCAATGCACGGGTCACACACCAAATTAACTTCGCAGATTTCTGGTACTATCTATAGTGTTGGAGATAGTCATTTTACTGCAGCAATTGTTCAATCAAATGGTCATTCTTACTGCATTTCTTCTTGGACAGATTCACAAAAGAATTTGGCAGGTTTAGGAAAAGCAGTTAATACTTGGTTTGAACACAGTCGTTAAGGTAAGTCAAATAATTACGTCTAGGAATAAAAATTCCTGGGCGTTTTTTATAATTTACACATTGTAGATTGTAATCTTCATAGTGTAGTGATATATTATTAACATACTGTTTTGAGGAGGCGGAAAAATGGCTCAAAAGAGAACACTTGATTTAGCCAAGGTGATTGAGAAGGCTAATGATCTTATTTGCGAAAAGGGACTAGCGGAAACTACAATGCCAAATGTTGCTAAAGCATTAGGTGTCCGTTCACAATCTCTTTATCATTATGTTTCTGGACGTAAACAATTAATTTCATTGGTTGGCGCGGATAGAATAAAAATTCTCCATCAAAAATTAGTCGATAGTTTGATGGGCGTATCTGGACGTGAGGCTTTATTGAAATTTGCGGACGTAACTAGAAACTATGTCTTACATGATCCTGCATTATCAAGTATCATTTATCATTTGAATGAATATAGTAAAGATGATGCAATTAATCAGGAAATCTCAAATATCTTTTCTTTAGGTGAAAAATTAAATCTAAAAAAAGATGATGCTATTTCATTTCACGCTTTAGTTGGTGCAGTACTCGGCTACGTCTTTTTGGATAAATCGGCGGCATACAAGAATGAAGATAAAGAAACTGCCAATGAAAATTATCACAAAATGATTTTAAGATTAGTTGAACCTGCAGAGATAATACAGTAAAAATTTTTTGGGAGGATAAAGGAAAGTGCAAAAGTTTTTAAAAAATCATGTTTTTTCTTTAATTGCATGGATTTTAATTTTGCTCATCTCAATTGTTGCTTTGCCTAACGTTAGCCAGCTAACTAGTGAACATTCGGCAATTACATTACCGAAAGATGTTCAAAGCGAAGTTGCACAAACAATCCAAAATGATTGGGGTAAAAAGAAGAAAAATACCTATGAAGTTGCGGTTGTTTTTAACAAAAAAAGTGGCAAGTTAAGCGATACAGATAAAGAAGCTATTAATAGCACTGTAGATAAATTTGAAAATAATAAGAGTAAATATGGAATTACAGATGTTCTTGCACCTGATTCTAATATCGCCACTCGTAAGAAGCTCCAATCAAAAGATGGAACTACTTGGGTAATGCAACTTAATGTATCAAAGAAAAAGAATGGCGAAGACAGACGAATTGGGGATGTTGAAAAGCAAATTCAAAATGCGGCTAAAACATCTGGCATCCGTACATATGTAACTGGAGCAGATATTTTAACTAATGCATTCTCAACTTCTATTCAAGAAGGAATTAAGAAGACCGAAGCAATTACTGTTGTCTTTATCTTTATTGTCTTAATTATTGTCTTTAGATCACCAATTGTTCCATTAATTTCATTATTAACAGTTGGGGTTTCATTCTTAACATCATTCTCAATTGTTACCAACTTAGTAAAGAGTGCCAATTTCCCATTCTCAAACTTTACACAGGTGTTTATGGTTATCGTGTTATTCGGTATCGGAACGGACTACAACATCCTGCTGTATGACAAGTTTAAGGAAAACTTGGGTAAAGGGATGGATAAGTATAAAGCAATGCATAATGCTTTATACAATGCTGGAAAGACCATCCTTTATTCAGGATCATCAATTTTAATTGGTTTTACTGCATTAAGTTTAGCTAAGTTTTCCGTATATCAATCAGCTGTTGGGGTTGCCGTTGGGGTCGCTGTTTTATTGGTAGTATTACTAACTTTGAACCCATTCTTTATGGCAACACTTGGTAAAAACATGTTCTGGCCAGTTAAGAAATTTACTGGTGAAAGTGATAATAAACTTTGGCATGGTATTTCCAAGTCAACTTTAAAACATCCAATCCTTTATCTTGTTGTATTGACAGTAGTAACTATTCCATTTATGTTAATGTACAATGGTAAATTAAACTATGACGATACTGATGAAATTGCTGACAGTGTTCCTGCTAAGCAAGGGTTGTTAGTAGTTCAAAAACACTTCTCAAAAGGGATGGCTGAACCATCATACTTGTACATCAAGAGTAAGCATCGTTTAGATAATGAAGAGAACTTGAAGTTAATTGATCAACTTACTAAACAACTTCAAGCAAGTAAAGATGTTTCATTTGCAACGTCTGTAACTCAGCCTTATGGTGAACCAATTGATCAATTGTATGTCAACGACCAATTAGGTACTGTTAATAATGGTGTTGATGAAGTTCGTACTGGATTAGGCAAGTTGAGTAAGGGTAGTGAGAAGGCAACTACTGGCGCTCAAAGATTGCAAGATGGTGCTGATCAATTACAAGATGGTACAACTAGATTGCAAGACGGTGC
>JAHLFT010000003.1 GCA_018883635.1 Candidatus Lactobacillus pullistercoris | reverse complement strand
CGGATGGTGAATTTGAAGCCTTAGTTGATCAAAATCACTTTGATAAAAAAGATTTTGCTAAGACATTGAAGCAAATGAGTTTAGGTTTTTATCGCTTTAGAATTGAAAAATAATATTTTTAGTCACTCAATAGTTGAGTGACTATTTTTTATGAAAAAGTATAAAAATGATAATACGAGCTGAGATACATAAACCCATTTAATTCTATATTTGGTGATATGCATCAAAAAGTAAAAAGGCATGAAACTGGGGGATTGTTTCATGCCTTTTTACTAAAGAATATTATCTGTAATGTAAGTAAGAACGCCTTGTTCATTATTTGATGTAGTTGTATGATTTGCAATCTGTAAAAGCGCCGGAGCTGCATTTGCCATGGCAACCCCATCTCCAACTTCCTTAATCATTTCTAGATCATTTCCACCATCACCAAAAGCAGTCATTTCAGATAAAGGAATATTAAGTAGTGTGCCAAGCTCCTGTAAGCCGTGAGCTTTATGGATTCCAGGCTGAATGATGTCGATATCACCATGACCACTACTTGTAACATCGCAATAATCAGATAGGTTTTCTTTTAAGAAATTTACATAATAAGCAGTTTTATCATCAGGACAAGAAATAGTAAATTTAACAATATGGTCCTTAATGTCTGCTAGCTCATTAATTTTTTTAAGATGATAATAGTAGTGAGTTGATACATCATAGTAGCGGACTGAATAGCTAATTGGAAAATACGCACTTTCGACTCCAGAAACTAAAAATTCTAGTTCTGGTTGTTTTAATAAAAAGTTGTAAATTACTTTACTTGATTCATCTGAAAAATAACTCAGCTTTAAAATTTCTTTTTGATTTCTAACAATTGCACCATTTTCTGCGACATAGATTATATCAGGAAAATCTTTAAAGAAAGAAACAAGCTTGTAATATTGATTACCACTAGCAACAGTGAATTTAATATTCTTTTTTTCTAATTCTTGATAAATTTTAGTGAATTTTTCTTTATCATAAGTTTTATTATCATTTAAAAAAGTACCATCCATATCAACTGCAATTAGTTTTGTCATTTAATATTTCTCCTTTAATTAGGTGTTAGTAGGGTATAAGATATCAAAATATGTATTGATAAATTGAGCTCATTTTCTATAATTAGTTATGTAATTAATATAAAGAGGGGAAAACTATGAATAAGAGTTCAAATGGTTGGCGCGTCTTTTTAAAGAGCGTTTGGTTTGGTATTATTGCAGGGATGATCTCTGGAATGGTTAAGATTGGTTGGGAGAAAATCTTACCACCGAGAACCTTAGCACGTGATGTTGTTAATCCACCCCAACACATGTTGCAACAAATGGGTGCATCGTATAAATTTACTCATGCTTATGTAATTTATAATACTGATCAAAAAGTTTTCTGGGTTGCCTTAATTTTGCACTTTAGTTTCTCAATTTTCTTTGCATGGCTTTTGATTTATATGGTCCAATTCAAGAAAACTGCTTGGGCTGGCCTATGGGAAGGTGCTTTGTATGGAATCATTATTTGGGTCGCATGGCATTTAATTATTATGCCAGTTCTTGGTACAACACCAGCACCTTGGCAAATGCCATTTGCGGAACACTTCTCAGAATTCTTTGGCCATATTGTTTGGAGTTGGTCAATTGCTACAGTAGGCTACTACTTAATTGCTAAACAAAAGGTTAAGACTTTAACAAATCAATATTGGTAAAAACATCAATCGATCTTTCATTAGGAAGGTCGATTTTTTGTTAAAAAACAAATTTATCTAGTGCTTTAGCAATCCCATCATTATCATTTGAATCAGTAATATAGTCTGCATGATCCTTTGCTTCTTGGCTTCCATTGCCCATAGCAACTGCAGTACCAACAATATCAAACATTGAAATATCGTTCTTTTCATCGCCAAAAGCAATCATTTCATCTGGAGTAATGCCTATCTTTTCACCCAACTCTTTTAAGCCATTTCCTTTATTAACATTGGGATGGAGACATTCTAAGAAATGATCATCAGCTCGAACAATATAAAGATCCTTGCTAAATTTTTCTCTTAGAGTAGGTTCAACTTGATCGAGGATTTTCTTTGAACCAACAAAACATCCCTTTGAAATTTCAAAATTGTCTGGCATTTCATCAGGGATTCGAATGAACATAGGGGCTGTATTTTCCCAGGCCTGAAGCAATTCAAAATAGTCTACATCATGATCAGCAGTAATAATTCTTGAATCAGGATCAACAATATTGAAAGGGACTTTTTGTTCTTTGGCAAATTTAGTTAAAGCACGATAAAGCGCATTGTTAACTAAATCTTGAGTCATTATTTTGCCATCAGCAGTTCTAGTGATTGCGCCATTTAAAGTAACTGCATATTGATAACTGCCTTCAATACCTAGTTCTTTCATGAAATGCTCTAAACCGGCAATTGGGCGACCAGAACAAAGTACAACTTTAATTCCTAGGTCTAAGGCTTTTTTTATAGCTCTCTTGGTTGAAGGTAAGATTTTATTTTTTGAGCTTAAGAGTGTACCGTCTGTGTCTAAGGCAATTAGTTTAATCAATTTAATTCCTCCTCGTATTTTATATATGATTAATATATCATTTATAAATAGAGACTAAGTGTCATTTTCGTAACTAAGAAGTAATTATTTTGAAAAGGATTACAATGATTGGACATGAAGAGGTTCAAAATAATCAGCGACTACCATTTTATTTTTATTATGATAATCAAGCTATGCAGCCGGAACATTGGCATCAGGGAATTGAGCTGAACTATTTAATTAAGGGAAAAGATCTTCGTTTTGCTCTTGAAGGACAGACTTATCATTTCAATAGTGGAGATATTTGGTTAGTTAATCGGCGTCAAGTTCATAGTGCATCAGGTGAAGCAGGCGAATGGAAATATGAGGGGTTAATCATTGATGATGATTTTTTATTGAGTCAGTATCCATCAAGTATTAACTGGAATCTCAATTTATTAGGGCAGAAGAGTACAAAAAAGCAGCGGGCATATAATGAATTAGTAAAAGAGATAGTAGCACTTGGTCGGTTATGCCGAAAACCATTAACTGATGCTCGTCGTTTTATAGTATTAAGTCATCTGATGAAAATTATCGTTTTACTTGATCAAAACTTTAATAATAAAGAGCAAATTGTTCAAAGTCCCAATCTAGCTTTAGGGGATGAGATAATTAAGTATATTAACGAGTATTTTCAAGAGGATATTCAAGTTGGTGATATTGCACAGAAGTTTAATATTTCTCATGTGACATTAAACCGGCAATTGAAGCAGACTAATAACTTAAGCATGGGTAAATATCTAAAATTGGTTCGTTTAATGCATGCTAGAGAACTACTTTTAAATACAAATAAATCAATTGAATTAGTTGCTTATGAGAGTGGCTTTTCTAACACTAGAGTTTTAAATAGAAATTTTAAGTCCTGGAAATACAAGACTCCTACAGAGTATCGTAATAAATTTAGCAAATATTTTAGTAAAAAGCAGTAACTACTCCAATATTCATATTGTCAAATGCATAGTTATCAATACCTACTAGTTCCTGCTTCTTAATAGCGGATTTTAATTCCGATTGAGGATAATCTATTTTCAAATTACGGGGATTAAAAGTACTTTGCTTGTGATGATAATTTACTAAGTATTGGTAGTAATCTAATTCAGTACTTTGATGTACAGTATGGATTAAATGCTTCTTATTGATTAAGAGTATTCCATCAAGTTGACCTAAATTATTTAAACTTTCAAACAATAAATGATTCTCATCTTCTTTGATAATCTTTCCAAGATAATAAGTGTTAAAGCGCGAATCATCGTAATAGTCGAAATGCAACTCGACTATTACGATGATTTTCCATTAATAGCCAATTGTTAAAAAGTTTATTTTCGATTGAATTAGCAGAAACTACAACTATTTTATTGTAATCAATCTTTAACGGAATTTCTGTTAAGTTGTATTCTTCATTTTGTTCATCTAAATAAACTGAAGTAGAGGTAATCATGTTAATGCGTCCTGTATATGTTTTGTTACCAATACTCTCAATACTAATTATGGAATTGAAAGATTGGACTTGAATTAGTAAATCAGCAAGTGAAGCCCATTTAATCTTAGTAATTTTTAAATTTTCCTTATTAAAATTAAATGGATCAATGATTTGATTGGAAGTGTCTAAGTAATTATAGAAGTCTTCTTCTTGCGATAAATTATTTTTATTATTAATGGCTTCATTTTTAAAAATATGAATACTTCCTAAAAAGCCATTACTATCTACTGCTTGAAATACAGTCCAATTACCAATTTTTGATAATAAATTGCCGATATAAAAATTTGTATGGTTTTCTTTAAAAGCTAAGGCTTGCATTTGGTAAAAAGTCCCTTTTTATTTTTAAAAAAATATATCATTAATTTTATTTAAAAAACAATATTTTTTTAATATTTTTAGCAAATAAAAAACTAGAGCTACATTACTTGCAGCTCTAGTTTTTTGAAATATTCAATTAATTAAAATATTTTTGCTCAGATTTTTCTTTCTTTTCAGCTTCTAACGCTTTTTCACTGGCTGCTTGTTTAGGTAAGATCCAGTTCATTAACATACCACAGATGGTACATAAAGCAACTGAAGTTAATTGGAAGTTACCAAGTTGTAAGTAAG
>JAHLFT010000002.1 GCA_018883635.1 Candidatus Lactobacillus pullistercoris | reverse complement strand
TTCAGGATTAGTTTTAGCTAGTCGTTCTTTAACTAAAGCCGCTGCTCCTGCAGCAAATGGACCAGCCATTGAAGTCCCACTCATCTTAGTATATTGGTTATCATTTGCTAAAGAAGTCACATCAGATCCTGGAGCTGAAATATCCGGCTTTAAGGTAAAATCAGGCAATGGTCCCCATGAACTGAAAGAAGCCATGTCACTGTCTTTACCTGTATCAGAAGTTTCAGCAGCTACAGTAATTGCATTGCGTGATGCACCCGGATCAGCAACAGTACTTGAACTAAATGGTTCATAATTACCAGCATTTCCTCCTGATTGATAATCTGAATCAGTAATATGACTAGTATTATCAACAGAAGCTGCATTCCCATTATTTGATGCTGAAATCGAAACAATTACACCGTGATCAACTGCATATTGAACTGCTTTTTGATCAGCCACTCCCAAATCAGCAGCAGCTACACCACCACCAAGAGACATTTGAATTACATCAGCACCTAGATTAACGGCATCAACAATTTGTTTAGCTAAATCAAGTGATGTTCCATCGGCACTGAAGACCCGCAACTGTAATAATTGAGCTTCCGGTGCTACCCCAACTACGTATTCTTTGTCACCATCTGGTTGACCATCAGCTGCAATAATCCCTGAAACGTGTTGACCATGAGGCTCATCAGCTTCGGGCTTTATATCATCTTCACTGTTATCAACATAGTTATGCACAAACGGAAACTTTTCATTCACATAACGACCATATCCTAACTTAGCAATCATTTCCTTCATTTGATCAGCTGTTAACTTAGGATCTTTAGGCATAGTTTGAAAATCTTTATGGCTAGTATCAACACCACTATCAATTACGGCAACTACTGTGTGCTCACCCTTGTATCCTTGATCCCAGGCACTTTGAACATTGCCTTTTACGTGATCTTGATTGTTAGCTGGTGGCGTTACTTGATTTTGAAGATTGGTATCAGGTTGAGTTTGATCATCAGCTTGAGTACCATTATTTTGGGCTGAATTTGCTGAAGCAGCTTGAGTTTGAGCGTTAGCCTTTTCAACCTGACCATTTTCACTTGTTTGTGTAGAAACAGGAGTATTTTCTTGTTGCTTTGATTCAAGCGTATTATCCTCAACTGTACCAGCCGACTTAGCTAAGCCACTTTGGTGTTTCGCCTGAAAATCTGCAACATTGGTCTGTTTTTCACTGTTTGATACTTGTTTTGCAACATTACTATTTTCTGCGGCTTTAACTTGACCATTAGGTGAAAAAATAAATACTGAACCAGATGCTAACGTCAAAATCGCAGCAGTTGCCCACTTTTTTCTTAAACCAACTAAGCCACTACTATGTTTACGTGCTTGAACTAATTCAAGTCTTTTCTTAGTACAAAATACGTACGAATAATCTCGATCATCAAAGTTTTTCTGATTCATATATTTTCCTCCTTGTGGATAAAACTTGTTGTTCAATCTATCTCACTTTCAAGTTATGAAAAATAATATCACGATTATAATTTACTTACAATATATTTTTAATTTTATAACATGGTTTTTAAATTATCTTTTTAAGAATCCTTTGTCATCAGCTAATCCGCCCAAAAATATGCATTTAATCATAAAATAATATAGTTGTTATTTTTATGGACGAAAAAGGACCCTGCTCAAAAGAACAAAGTCCTCAACTATCTTATTCAAAAATACAACTTAATTATTCTAACTCGCCATTCATTTTCTTAAATGCCACGCTAGTTGCTGGAATCATGACATACTTATTTTTCTTAGAAAAGTAACTACCATAATTGGCAAAACCGGCCTGACCATCTGCGTAACCATTTTTGCCATCCATCTTTAAAGTACACCATTGATGTGTATACTTATTTTTGTTAACGTGTCTAGCTTTAAAGCCCATTTGTTTCAAAACCATTTGCATCGCATCAGCTGTACCAGCACATGAACATGAACCGCCAATGAATACGCCATAAGCTTTATTATAATATGGAGCCTTCATTGAATATGCATCACGAGCAGCAAATAGCGAAACATAGTATGCCGCGGTGTCTACTCTCGTTAAATCCGTATCTCCAGCCTTTTTACCAACACATTTAGCAATCAACTTAGCCACACGCTCAGCTGCTTTAGTATGATTGCCTTTTCTAGTGATCGGAATCTTATGTGCTTTGCCTTGCTGATCATATAAATAATTGCCTTTAAGATCAATACTATCCGCATTTACAGTATTGCTTGAAACTGCCAAAACGGTAGTCAAACATAGTAATACGACTATCACTAATAAAGTTTTTTTTCTTCATAACTTTTCCTCCAAGTTGAATTTTGATACTACTGTTGCCAAACTAATTTAAAAAGCTTGGCTACTCTACTTCTTTTAATATCAGCACGATGATTCTTTTTAGCCGTAGCTTTACTCTTGTAATATGTGTCTACCCAAGTATCGATCCCAACATAAAGCTTTTTACTGTTGTTGGTAACATATGCAGCTGCGTTTTCACCCATTGGATAACTCATAAACATTCTATTGCCACTACATTTAATCAACTGGTGTGAACTATAGTCAGCATGTGAATTGTGTGAACGCTTAGTATATTTATAAGTTCTGGTCTTCATACTGGAATCACCATAGCCAGCTAGTACAATCTTAGAACTTGTAATCTTAAATGCCTTGAGCTTCTTTTGATAATCATAACCATACCAAGTACCTCGGAATTTCTTAGGTACTGTAGTTTTTTGAAAAACTGATGCATTTACTTGCTTAGGTTGATTAATTGTTAAAACTACTGTTAAAGCAAGTAGCATCCCTACTAAAAGGGCAAAACTTCTTTTAATCTTCATAACATCCTCCTCCAAATTATTCAATGTTTAGTATATACCAGATTAGCTTATTTAGAATATAACTTTTATAACTCGGGCTTAATCAGCAAAATCTTAATGATCTTGCTCTTTCAAAAGTACAAAAATAGGATGTGCAAAAAACACATCCTACCCTGTAATCGCATAGCAATCAAAAAATAGATTAGCTACTTGATTTTACTGGTCTTGTTTAGTTGACTTCAATAATTCTGCAATATTAATAGTTGGTAAGATTACTGGAGTCATTGTATTAGTTAAAGCGGTTAAAGTAGTTAAAACTTGTCTTAAATATGGAAACATAATTGCTACAGCATTTGTTTGTAAGTAATAATTAAATCCTCTATTTCCTGCATCTTCATCTACATTAAATGAAAAGTGACCTACTAACTCTACATCTAACTTAAAAGGAGCATCTTTATCAACATTATAAGATAAAATCACATTGGCCTTATTATCTTGTACATTATATCTAACATTAAAATGTTGTTTTACTTCAATTTTAGTTTGTTTATTTTGAACAACAGGTTCTTTTTGTTCAAGAAGCATTTTATTAACTGAATATCCTAAAAAGTTTATAACTGTCATGCTATTAAATCCGTTTCAAAATCTTTTACCACTACTCTATATTTCGTTTTATCGTCTAAGTCCTGCATAAAAATAAGTTTATCTTTATCAGTTTCTTCTTTTAAGTTAAACTCCATGTCATGAGAAAAAGAAGATTCATAGTCATCATCATTTGGCATCTTATCAATATTTTTTAAAATAGCTTCAATATCTAAACTATCCATAAAATCTTGAACATCTTTTTCAGTAAAATGTACTTTGCTAAGATCCATAAATATCTTCCCTTCTTAATATATTTATTTTCCCCATATTAATAAGTTGAGCATTTCTAACGGTTACTTCAATTCCATTAGCTCCTACACCATATCTTACACCCGGTAAATCAGTTTCTGTCCATCTTTTAACTCCTAAGGTAGTTATCTTATATTTCTTTTTAAGAAAAATTATAAATAATTCTGTCATAACACCAGCATAAGATTTTACTTTTCCTCTGTGCCTAACATGATCGTAAATCCGTTCACCATGTTTAGAATTACGCTCATCTTCACAAAACTTTCTAAATAATAGATTAGTATCTGGATCTGTTAAATCTAATAGATTCTTTTCCGGTATTATATTAGGCAATTCAAATACAACTGGATTTTTTGGGTCGAATTTACTGGCAAATTCATAAGCTAATTGAGGATCATTTTCAAAAGTATACAATCCATAGCCTAAAGATCCAATCGATTTATTCCAATTTCTTTTATTTCTTTCAACATTTAGTATATCAAGCATAGGAACATGGAAGCCATCCTTTTCTATGCGCCTAGCATTAAGCTGAGTGGTACCATGATATAGCACTGTTACCTCCTAAGTATTTGATATACCTACATTATATCGTAGAAATTTATCAAATAATATAAAATAATCTGATAGTTTAATATGTGTTTGTGATTAATAAGTGATAATGTCTTAACTGTTATTAAGAGACTGTAAAATAGTTTGTGTAAGGAGGAATGATTCCTTAAATTTATTACTTTAAACAAAAAATGAGGCATCCCAAATGCCTCATTTTCCATCTATTTCAAATTGTCAAAGAAGCCTTGCTTCTTCAAAATTTCTAAATACCGCTTAACGGCATCAGGCCAAGTTGGCAATGGCTTAAAGCCATTATCCACTAGTTTGCTTTTATCCAAACGAGAATTAAATGGACGAACTGCTTTGGACAAACCATATTCGGCAGTGGTAACTGGCGTTACCTTGGTGTCGTAACCAGCTTGCCGGTAGATTTCCTTGGTAAAGTCGTACCAAGAAATGTAGCCGGTCTTGGTGCCGTTAGCATCGTGATCACCTTCACTTGCAGGTAATTCGCTGTTGGTTGCGTGGTAGTAACCGTACTTGTCAGTTTCGATCATGTCGACGAGCAAACGAGCCAAGTCAAGGGTGTAAGTCGGCGTACCGATTTGGTCATCAACCACCTTAACTTCATCGTGGGTAGAACCAA
>JAHLFT010000065.1 GCA_018883635.1 Candidatus Lactobacillus pullistercoris | reverse complement strand
TCTTCTTGGTTCATAATTAACACCTCTATATAAAAGATAGTTTACAGTATTTACAAAAATAAAAAAAGTAAAAACTTATTAAGAACATTTGTTTGTAATTATTGCTGTTTTTTGCTAAACTTAATTCTAAAGAAATATAGACACAAGTGGAGAAAATTATGACAAATAACCATGAATCAAAACAAACCGAAATTTTACAATACATTTATGATACTGTCGAAGATAGAGGTTTTCCTCCAACTGTTCGAGAAATCTGTTCCGCCGTCAACCTCTCTTCAACTTCAACTGTTCACGGACACATTGCTCGGCTAGAGAGAAAAGGTTTTTTATTAAAAGATGCTACTAAACCAAGAGCAATCGAAGTTACTAAAAAGGGCCGTGAAGAATTAGGAATTAAACCTAAAGAAATACCAGTAGTTGGTGTTGTTACAGCTGGTCAACCAATCCTTGCTGTTGAAGATATTGATGATTATTTCCCACTTCCCCCAGATCTAAAAAGTGATGCTGGTCAACTCTTCATGCTTAAAGTTCATGGTGAAAGTATGATTAATGCCGGAATACTTAACGGTGATAACGTAATTGTGCGTAAACAATCCTCTGCAAATAATGGTGAAATTGTTGTCGCTATGACTGAAGATAATGAAGCAACGGTTAAGCGTTTCTTTAAAGAAAATGGTCATTACCGGCTGCAACCAGAAAATGATACAATGGCTCCAATCATTTTATCCAATGTTACTATTTTAGGAAAAGTAGTTGGGCTGTATCGTAATAATATTGATTAACAAGATAAATAAATGTCTGGGATATAATTTCCTAGACATTTATTTTTTTGTCATCGCAGTTAATTTTTCTTCAAAAGCTGGCAGCCATTTTTCAAGATAACCAGCCCTAGTAGGATGAATTTTATCCGCCATGTAAATTCGTTTTTGACTGTTAAAATTTGGATCTTCAAATAAATTTAAAAGCTCAAAATGGTATTTTTTAGTAAGTTCCTTCGTTCTTTGAACCATTTCTTTATATAGGGCATTATCAAAATAAGGATTAGTAAAAACTAAAATTGGACATTTCCATTTTTCTTCTGATTTACTAATGATAAATTCAAGTGCGCCAGTAATTGTTTCAGTATTAAATTTACCATTATAACTAATTTCACCTAATGGTTTATTTTGAGTGGCATCATTGGTTGAAAGTTGAAGGACAAAAACATCTGGTTTAGTAGCAGCTAATTCGGCCCGAAACCTATTCACATAGGAATCTGGATCATACTTTTTATTAGTTTCATCAATCGTACCTACTAAAGTTTCACCATTTTCTGCATCTTTGATTCCCTGCACACCATCGGCTTTCCAAAGATAGTCGACAAATGATTCACCTAGACTACCAAAGCCAAAAGTGACTGATGAACCTAAAAATAAAATCTCCTTGTGCCAAAGTGGACCAATTTTGGGTGAAATCCGATTTAAAGCATATTTTCTACTATTTCCGGGTAAACTTGCCATTTGAATATAAGCTCGTTGATTCAGTGGATATTCTGAACAATCAACTCGGATCTCCTGGACCGCAATATCGGATAAATCATTATTCTGTTTTAGTGAAATCAAAAAGCTCTCATTACTCATTATTTTCATCCCTTAAATATCGACCTATAACTTGCCAGTCTTGTTCAATTTGAGTAGTTAACTTTCGGTTATAAAAAACAGCAGCTGGATGATATTCAGGGAAAATATTATATTTCTTCTTTGACCACTGATATCCATCCAAATTACTATTTAATTCCAAAATCGATGTCTTCTTAATTATTTTACCATGCTCATTTGAAATTTTATTTCTCGGGCCCAGTAACCTTTCAAG
The DNA here is from genome assembly GCA_018883635.1 of Candidatus Lactobacillus pullistercoris. Taxonomy (GTDB): domain Bacteria; phylum Bacillota; class Bacilli; order Lactobacillales; family Lactobacillaceae; genus Lactobacillus; species Lactobacillus pullistercoris. Next base: position 32,624 of record JAHLFT010000065.1, on the reverse strand, counting down.
AGCTGTATTTCCTACCGCAACAATCAAATTACAATCTAGATTCTTTAATTCGAAATCTAAAAAGGGTGCATGAGCAAGAATTTCTTTCTTTGTTGGTTTCCGATTCGGCGTTTTAGTTACTTCCTTATTTTCTTTCTTGCTAAAAACCTTTTTGACTGAATACGGTCGACTTCTAACAGCGCTTGTAATATAAACATCTTCACGCTTTAAACCAATGCTAGCTAAGGACTTCATCAATTCTTTTCCAGAATCACCATGAAAAGGAATATGTGACACAATTTCTTCTCTTCCAGGTGCCTCACCAATTATTATTAGCTTCGGTTTTGTAGGACCTGCACCTTCATTAATTCCTTCTAATTTCATGCCTTGTGCTCTTTTTCTGACTAGAGTAACTAAATCAGTTGGATATTTCATCTAATAACCTCTATAAGAAAAAGATTGAGAATTCGTTTCTCAATCTCCCTTCAATACTTTTTTATTTAAATATTTAATTTATTCATTTTTATTGATATATTCTTCAGCAGCTTGCAAAATTTCATATAGCCCTCTACCTTTAGGCAAATATTCTTTAGCTTGCTTTAAACTTATCCATTTAGAATTTAGAATTTCTTCAACCTGATCAACAACTTTTTGATCTTTGACAAATTCACTTAAAAAGAAATCTACTTTTTTAATCGTATTTTCTTCGGTAACATATTCTATTTGTCGTTTAAATTCAAAATTAAATTTTGGATTCAAACCAACTTCTTCTGCAACTTCGCGAATAGCAGCTTCTCTTTCCGTTTCGCCCTTTTCAAGATGTCCTTTTGGAAAGCCCCAGGTGTGATGTAAAACACTTTCTACAATTAAATATTGGATCTTATTTTCATTTCTACGAAATATAATACTTCCAGCCGAGTGCTCATGAATCATTTTATTTCCCCCTCGTAATGGCTTTATTATACCAGTAAAAATAAAAAAATCACTATTTCGAAAATCGAAATAGTGATTACCACGTTGTCCAACTAGTCTACCTCTACCTAGTCAAGCGTAGTCAAAAATAAGCATAAAAGCCTATTTTTATTTTTATAATTTTAAATATATCAATAGTTTTCTTTTGTGTCAAACTGCGCAAAAGAAAAGCTGACACAAGGCCAGCTTTCTATAAGATAATTAACGACGAGCTTCAGCAATTCTTGCTGCCTTACCGTTACGGTCACGTAAGTAGTAAAGCTTAGCACGACGTACACGTCCATGACGCAATACTTCAACCTTAGCAACACGTGGGTCGTTAACTGGGAAAGTACGTTCAACACCAACACCAGAAGCAATCTTACGAACAGTGTAAGTTGCAGCAATGCCAGCACCCTTCTTCTTAATTACAACACCTTCGAACATCTGGATACGTTCGTGGCTTCCTTCAACAACACGTACGTGTACACGAACAGTGTCACCAGCACGGAACTTAGGAATATCGTCACGAATTTGTTCTTTGGTTAATTCTTGAATTAATGGATCCATAATTTTTCTCCTTCTTCGGCATTCATTCACGTCTTTCGTCAGCGGAATACCCATAACTTATTTTGTGGCTAATGCCACGCATTATAGTTTACCAAAATTATTTACTTTCATCAAGCTCCGACTTAATTTTCCGCATCATTATCTTTTCTTCATCAGTAAAATCACGGTCTTTTAACAAATCAGGCCGATTAAGATATGTCGCTTTTAAGGCTTGATAATGTCGCCACTCATCTATTTTTTGATGGTTTCCGCTAGTCAGAACTTCAGGAACTTTATTTCCTTCAAAATCAGCTGGACGAGTGTATTGTGGATATTCTAATAATCCATGAGAAAAACTTTCTTCGACAGGAGAAGCAGCATTACCTAAAATTCCTGGAATCAAACGTACTGTCGCATCAATCATACTCATAGTTGGTAATTCACCACCAGTTAGAACATAGTCACCAATTGAAACAACTTCGTCAGCTAAATCATAGACCCTTTGATCAAACCCCTCATAATGTCCACAAATAAAAGTAAGTTCCTCTTCTTTTGACCATTGTTTAGCTAAAGATTGATTAAATGTTTTTCCTTGCGGAGCAGTAATAATAACTTTACCTTTTGAAGATAATGAATCTAAGGCCTTTTTGATTGGCATAATTTGCAGCACCATGCCTGCCCCACCACCATAAGGTGTGTCATCTACATGATGATGAACATCAGTGGTAAAATCACGAAAATCAACTAAATTCAGATCCCATTTTTGATCTTCAAGTCCTCTTCCTAGCATTGAAGTTTGAAGCGGTGTAAACATATCTGGGAAAAGAGTTAAGACATTAATTTTCATCTCTTAATCCCTCCATCAATTCAACATAAATTTTTTGATTTTCAATATCTATTTCTTTAACAACATCTTTGATGTAAGGCAGCCAAAATTCATTACCATTTTTTTCTTTAACTAGCCAAATATCATTAGCACCTGGTGCTTCAATATCCGTTATTTTGCCAATTACTTCTTTATTTCCATTATCTATTACTTGACAGCCAATAATATCACGATAGTAGTAACTTCCTGCTGGCAATTCTTGTTGATTTTCTTGACTAACTACTAAAACTTTACCTTTTAACTTTTCTGCTTGCTCAATATCATCTATTTCTTCAAAAGTAACTAACCAAAATTGCTTAAAAGGACGGCCTGATTTAACTGTCAAAACTAGATTATGGTCATCTTTTAAAGCAAGTCTGGATCCAGCAGCAAAGCGGTTGTTTGGGAAATCGGTAATAAGAGCAACTTTTACTTCGCCTTGTAAACCGTGAGTTGTTAAAATCTTAGCAACATCATAAAATTGCATTATTTTCTCCAAAATCAATTAATAAAAAAAGGCTGAAGCACATCGCCTCAAACCTTTTTAGTAAATTAAATTACTTGTTGTATTTTGCATCGTGCAACTTTTGCATTAAGCCAGCACCTGAAAGAAGTGATCTAACAGTATCTGAAGGTTGTGCACCCTTTTGAAGCCAACTAAAGATCTTATCTTCATCAAGCTTTAATTCCTTTGGTTGAGATACTGGATTGTAGAAACCAACTTCTTCGATGAAACGACCATCACGTGGCATACGTGAGTCGGCAACAACGATTCTGTAGAATGGCTTTCTCTTGGCACCCATACGGTGCATACGAATTTTAACTGACATAAATTAATTTCCTCCTAAAACTTAACGATTAATAATATACCATTAACTTTTAAAGCTGTAAAGGGTTTTTACTTAACACTTTTAATTAAGAATGAAATCTTCTCATTTTCTTTAGCTTCTTATGTTTATTCTTTTTAAATTTCTTACCCATTCTTCTCATTGCCATTTTAGCCATGGGAGAATTCATTCCTGGTAAATTTCCTAAGCCCTTCATATTACCTTTAGTAATTTTCGACATCATATCACGAGCTTGCTTAAACTGTTTTATCATCCGGTTGACTTCAACAACGGGTCTACCAGAACCAGCAGCAATTCTTCGTCTGCGACTTGGATTTAAAAGATCTGGATTTTCACGCTCTTCTTGTGTCATTGAATAGACAATCGCTTTGGTATGAGCTATTTGTTTTTCATCAATACTAAAGTTCTTTAATTGTGGGTTATTGGCCATCCCAGGAATCATTTTCATAATTTGATCAAGAGGGCCCATTTTTTGAACTTGTTCTAGCTGATCGATAAAGTCATTAAAATCGAAGGTATTTTCCTTCATCTTCAGCGCAACTTTTTCAGCTTCTTTGGCATCATAATCCTGTTGCGCCTTTTCGATTAAAGTCAACATATCGCCCATACCCAAGATACGTGAAGCCATTCTATCAGGGTGGAAATCTTCTAAATCAGTTAATTTTTCACCTTGACCAGTATAAATAATTGGTTTTCCAGTGACGGCACGAATTGAAAGTGCGGCACCACCACGAGTATCACCATCAAGCTTGGTCAAAATTACCCCAGTAACATCCAGGTGCACATCAAAACCTTTAGCAACATCAGTAGCAGCTTGTCCTGTCATTGCATCAACAACAAGTAAAATGTTATCTGGCTGTGCAACTTCTTTAACTCGTTCAAGCTCTTCCATCAAAGCTTCATCAATTTCAAGTCGACCAGCCGTATCGATAATGACATAGTCATTTTTATTCTTTTCAGCTTCAGCTAAACCATATTTGACAATTTGCGCAACATCTTTTTGATCAGTCTCACTAAAAACAGGAACTTTTAGTTGTTCACCAATTTGTTTCAACTGATCAATAGCAGCTGGACGGTAAATATCACCGGCAACTAATAATGGACGTGCTTTTTCTGTCTTTTGTAAATGATAAGCTAGTTTTCCGACTGTGGTAGTTTTACCAGTACCTTGAAGACCCACCATCATGATTACTGTCGGAATATGCTTGGATTTATTTAGACTAGCCGCCTTTTCACCCATCATTTCTGTCAATTGGTCATTAACAATTTTAATAACCTGTTGACCTGGATTTAGGCTTTCTTGTACCTCTTTGCCGAGAGCTTCCTTTTTTATCTTTTTAATAAAGTCTTTGACAACTTTAAAGTTAACATCGGCTTCGAGCAATGCTAATCTAATTTCGCGACTCGCCTTATTAATATCTTCTTCTGAGATTTTACCTTTACCAGTTAAATTTTTTAACGCTTTTTGAATTCTTTCACTTAAATTTTCAAAAGCCATGGGTTATTCTCCCCTCATTTGATTTAATAGTTTAATTAATTCTTTTTTTGCAGTTTTAAGATCGTTATTATCAATCGCTAACACTGAATCTGCAATATTTTCTTCAATTTTATTATAATCACGCAACATATGAAGTTTATTTTCATAGTTTTCTAGAATTTTGCTAGAACGCTTTAAATTATCATAGACAGCTTGCCTTGAAACCTGATGATTATCAGCGATTTCTCCTAAGGAAAGATCATTATAATAATAATCCTCAAAATATCTTTGTTGACCTTTAGTTAAAAGAGAGCCATAGTAGGCGTACAAATCTCCAAATTTTTCATTTTTTGTGATTTCATCCATATATTTCACCGCTTTTTAGTATAGCAAAAATGCTCTCTTTTTAGTATTAGATCACAATAAAAATAAAGGTTTTACAAAATACTTTTTTGAATGTTTTAATTATATTCTAATTTTATGATATATTATCAAAGATAAAACACTAGGAGGAATATTTAATGAGTCTTTGGCAAAAAATGAATCGAAAAGAAGATCCTCGAATATATGAAAATAAAGATGGACATTTGGTTAGATCATTAAAAGTAAAAGACATTTTGGCACTAGGAGTTGGGACCATTGTTTCTGCTTCAATCTTTACTTTACCGGGTGAAGTTGCAGCCATGCATACTGGACCAGCTGTTGCAATTTCATTTATCTTAGCAGCAATCGCTGCTGGTTTAGTCGCTTTTGCCTATGCAGAAATGGCTGCGGCTATGCCTTTTGCAGGTTCTGCCTATTCTTGGATTAATGTGATTTTCGGTGAATTTTGGGGTTGGGTTGCTGGTTGGGCCCTACTAGCAGAATATTTCATTGCCTTAGCCTTCGTTGGGTCAGGATTATCTGCTAATTTTAGAGCCTTAATTGCACCCATAGGTTTAAAATTGCCGCCTTATTTGTCCAACGCTTTTGGAACAAATGGCGGAATTGTTGATTTAGTTTCAATTATTTCAATTGCACTAGTTGGCGTCTTAATCTCTATTGGTTTAAATCGAGTGGCACGAGTTGAAAATGCGTTAGTTGTTTTAAAAGTTTTCGCTATTCTACTTTTCGTGGTAGTCGGTGCAACTGCAATTAAGAACTGTAATTATGTACCATTTATTCCCAAATATCATCCAACTGATAATGGTCCATTTGGTGGTTTTCAAGGAATTTATGCCGGTGTAGCGATGATTTTTCTTTCATACATTGGCTTTGATTCCGTTGCCGCCAATTCTGCAGAAGCAATCGAACCACAAAAAACAATGCCGCGCGGAATCATTGGTTCTCTAATCATCGCAGTCGTGTTATTTGTGAGTGTCAGCTTAGTTTTGGTAGGAATTATGCCCTATGCCAAATATGCAGGAAACGCTGAACCAGTTGGTCTAGCTCTGAGATTTGCAGGACATCCCGCTATTGCAGTTATTGTTCAAACTATTGCCGTTTTAGGGATGTTTACAGCTTTAATTGGAATGAGTATGGCTGGTTCGAGACTAATATATTCTTTTGGTCGTGACGGAATGCTTCCTAAATGGTTAGGAAAAATTAATCAAAATCACCGTCCAAATAATGCTGTTTTTGCAATTACTTTCATTGCAATCGTGATTGGCGCTATCTTTCCTTTTGCTGCTTTATCACAGTTAATTTCTGCCGGAACATTAATTGCATTCATGTTTGTCTCAATTGGAATTTATCCATTGCGAAAAAGAGAAGGAAAAGATATTGATGATCCATCCTTCAAAATGCCACTCTTCCCTATTTTGCCATTCCTAGCATTTTTAGCTGCGTTTATTGTCTTCTTAGGTTTAGATTCCCAGGCCAAAATATACGCTGGTATTTGGTTTATTTTGGGGGTAATTATTTATTTAATATATGGTGCTAAACATTCTAGCTTAAATCGATAATCATAATCAAAAATAAAAAAATGAGTTAGCATAAAAGCTAACTCATTTTTTTATTTTGCAAAACCCGTTAATACACTACCACCGACAATAAAGACTAAACCGATAGCAATATAAAACATCTCCTTTTTACTTTGAGTTTCATGTAAGAAAATAATTCCACCGAAAGTTGAAAGAACTGAACAAAGCTGACTATAAATAAAGGCATTTGTTACCCCGTTATCTCTTACTGAAAATAGATAAAATAGAGTACCGATACCGAATTATAAACCAGCTAAGCAGTTTCTCCAGGTAACTTTTTCCGAATAAACTTTTGTATTATGAGACAAAATAATATAAATTACTGTTCCCACTAACACACCAAGCATTTCTGGAAAAATATAATCTAATCCAGTTACTTTTGAATTGATATGACTTGAAATGAATTTTGGAAAACTTGAATAAGCCCAAAAACCAATCGTTGTAGCTAACAAAAACATAATATTTTTAAAGTTAGCATCTCCCGAACCTTTGTCATCGCTCTTTGAACTTAGAACAATTCCAATTACCACACAAGCTAAAGCAATAAAACCAATAATTTTAGCTATCGCGGTTGGCCATTCTCCGAAAATCAAAACTCCAATTAAAGAATTACCCACTAATTGAAAGCCAGTGGAAAGTGGAATAGTACCACTAACTCCAATTCTAGTATATGAAATGAATTGTCCTAACTGTCCGATTGTCCATAATGCTCCAGCTACAATCGCAATTATCCAAACTGTAACGTCAATACTAGGTCTTGTAAAAAGATAGATAATAAAGGCTGTGACTGACGCACCTATTCCCATACCTGTAATTTGATGAGCAGGAGTTCCTTTTACGGTCAGAGGAATTAATCCCCAACCAATAATGTTAATTAAAGCAATCAAAAGTGCCATAATTTCCTCCTTTTAATAAGGTAAATTTCAACTCCAAAAATGTAAATTACAATCAACTATTATGACACTATAAAAGAAAGAGATCTAGATTTTTTCTAGATCTCTTTAAAAATATACTTAAATTTTATTATAAGTTCTCATCCATATGGAATGTAAGCTTAGACATATTGATTGATTCAGTCATCATTTGTCCCCATAACTTTTCACTATCTTTCTTAGTATGAGCGACAGTTTCTTGGTTAGCCTTTGTTAAGTAGTCAGTTAATTCTTCACCCGACTTACCTTCAGCACCCTTAATAATTTCTTCTACTCGGCCACGATAGTAACGATTTAATTCAATTAAATAATCAGTGTCAAGCTGAACAAATTGTGGGTAATGACTTTCAACAAGTGCAGCCAATGACTTGTAATACCACCATGCATCGTTCATATTGTAATCCATTGAAGTATTGTTATATGAAGGATCAGTATCACTCATGTTAGCAAAGAATGGAACATATGGCGTAAAGGTTGGGCCACCAATACATAGCCACATAATTGCAGCACGATCGTCTGGAACATCATTTCTAATTTGTAAAATATGAGAATTTTGGGTTCTATTCAAACCAATTGGACGATAACGATGCTTTTCTTCATCAGTACCTTTACCAAATGGATCATATGGCGTGTCTTGGTAGTGTGAACCTAAAGCAAATTGAATATCTTCACGGGTAATCTTCTTTTCAGCTTTACGGATAAATGGAATATCTGGATCCTGTGGATCTTGTTCAATTGATGGATTGAATAACTTTTGAATATACCACTGACGATTAGTATTGTAGTGGCGGTCTTGTTCAGTGTAAGTACCAAAAATGTGACGGAAATTCCAACCTTCGTGATCAACATTTAAGTGATGCTTTTCGACAAATTCTTGAATGCCTTCACTCCACATAAAGTTATCTGAATCATCAAAGTTAACTTGTTCAATAGCTACTCGGTTACCAGTTGCTGCATAACAATCATCTGGAATTCTTTGAGCAACCCAGTGGTGCCCGGTTACGATTTCCATATACCAAATTTCATCTTTATCACTGAATAAAACTGAGTTTCCAGCTGGAGAACCATATTTGGCAATCAAAATTCCGAGGTATTTTACACCGTCACGAGCAGAATGAATGTATGGTAAAACTGAAGTTTGCATACAATCTTCATCTAAACCATCTTTTACAAGTGGGTCAAAAGCTAAGGTTCTTTCATTACCGTATGTTGATTCAGTACATGACATACATACATTTTCTTCATTAATACCTGATTCATCGTAATATCCACGATGTTTATAATCAACATTTGGCACTGCTGGTACACGTTGAGCATCCTCAGGTAAATCCATTTCAAATTTATTTAACCAAGACTTGATATGCTTCTTTTCTCCATGTCTTGCAGGTTCAATGATAAATTTTTGTGGAGTAATTGGTCTAAATGTATCATCGTTACGAGCAATCATTGTAGTGCCATCAACAGAGGCTTTTTTACCTACTAAAATTGTGGTACATGCACTAGGTTCTCTCATAATTAAATCTCCTTTTTTCTATCTAACTATTACTTTAACTTTATCACTATACTAGACCATGGAAAAGACCAATCGCATAGTTAGCGGCATCAAAATCAGCAAGATCTTCTGCTTTTTCACCAAGCCCAACTAATTTAACGGGCAATTTCATTTCATTTCTAATTGCAAGGACAACTCCACCTTTTGATGAACCATCCAATTTAGTTAAGACTAAGCCTGTTAATTTTGTTGTTTTATCGAAATCTTTCGCTTGAAGTAATGCATTTTGTCCAGTAGAGCCATCCAAAACAAGCAAGGTTTCTGTTGGCTCTTCAGGAGCTAATTTTTTTATCGTTCGTTGAATTTTTTCAAGCTCATTCATCAAATTCTTCTTATTCTGAAGTCGACCTGCAGTATCAACTAATAGATAATCATATCCTTCATCCAACGCCTTTTTTGTTGCATCATAAACAACTGAAGCCGGATCAGCTTTTTCTTTACCAGTCACAACGGGGACGTCTACTCTTTTACCCCATTCAACCAATTGTTCAACAGCTCCAGCCCTAAAGGTATCGGCAGCTGCCATAAGTACTGATTTACCTTGATCTTTAAAACGCTTAGCTAATTTACCGATTGTCGTAGTTTTACCAGCACCATTTACTCCAACAAATAGGTAAACATTTGGCTTTTGATCATCGTGATAAATCAATTTTTCATCATCAGCATTACCATTTTGATCATATAAAGCGACCAATTTTTCAACGATAACCTGTTTTAATTCATCACGTGTTTTTGCCTTCTGCAATTTAGCTTCATCACGTAATTGCTCAGTTAATTCTTCAGCTGTTTGATAACCAACATCAGATTCAATCAAAAGGTCCTCTAGATCATCAAAGAAGTCTTCATCAACAGTCCTAAACTTAGCAAAGAACGCATTTAATTTTGCGCCAAAGCCTTTATTTGTTTTTTCCAAACCTTTTTCATAAAGTTTCTTCTGGTCAGCTTTTTCATGTTTGTCTTCTTCAGCGGCCTCTGCATCTTCATCTTCTGTAATATCTGAATCCTCGGAATTTTCTGCTAAATCAGATTCTTCCTCATTATTTTCTGCATTACTTTCAAGGATAGTATCGTCTTCAGCTAGTTCTTCATTTTTCTTTTTTGGTTTTTCTTTTTCTTCTTGATCTTCATCTAAATTACCAAATAAAGATTTTTTTATTTTATCGAATAAACCCATTATTGATTCACCTCATCTTTAATATCATTTAATGAAACAGATACAACTTTTGAAACACCTAATTCCTGCATAACAACACCGAATAAACGATCTGCTTGCCTCATAGTACCACGTCTATGAGTGATCACGATAAATTGTGTATGCATATCATACTTCTGTAAAAAGCGGGCAAAGCGAGCTATGTTTGCATCATCTAAGGCAGCTTCAACCTCGTCTAGTACGCAGAAAGGTACAGGATTAATCTGCAGCATAGCAAACAATAATGTTATCGCAGTTAATGCTCTTTCTCCACCTGATAACAAACTTAATTTTTGTAATTTTTTGCCAGGCGGTTGGGCAATAATTTCTACTCCTGTTTTGAGCATATCATCAGGATCAGTTAAGACCAGTTTGGCATTTCCTCCACCAAAGACAATTGGGAATATTTTTGTGAAACTTTCGGAAATATTGGTAAACGCCGTACTAAATCTTACTTTTACTTCTTTATCTAATTCTGTCATGGATTCTTCCAAATCAGATCTAGCAGAAAGTAAATCATTTTGTTGACCGTTTAAAAAGTCATATCTCTTTTTAACATTTTCATATTCTTCGATTGAATCAAGATTTACAGGTCCAATATCTTCAATCGACATTCGATGCAGCTTTATAGCTTTCTTTAACTTTTGCCGAAATTCTTCTGTATTATCACCTTTTGCTTGATAAATTGCGGCTTCATAAGTTAATGAATAATCTTCACTTAAAGTATTTAATTTTTGATCCATTAAACTACTAATTTTAGTTATTTTAATTGAAAATTGTTCTTGCTGCTCTGCTGCATCTTTTCTTAAATCATAATTTCGACTAGCAACTTGTTCAAGCTGATTGATCTGCGCATCAAAGCGTCCTAATTTTGCCGCTAGCTGACTTAATTCAACTTCATATTGTTTACGCGAATTTTGCAATGAAGCACGTTTCTGCTGCAAATCTTCTTTTTTATGACTAGAATTTTCTCTATTTTTAGATAAAGCTGCTAATTTTTCTTCAAGATTATCCAGCTGACTTTGATTTTGCTCTAAATCAACTTGTCTTTCTTTTTGCTTACTCAACAAATTTTCCAGTTTATTTGAATAAACCGCTAATTCCGGATCCAAACGACTAAGTTTATCTTGAATGTTTTTGCTGAGTTCATTAAAATTCTTAATTCGCTCCTGTAAATCATTCATCTTTATTTTTGCTTGTTCCGTATTTTCGGCCAGTTGTTCTTGTTTTTCTTTTGCCTGCTTAATATTTTCACTTAATTCATTTAATTCTTGACGACGTTGATTTTGACGAGAAATAAATAAATTATTTGCATCTTGAAGTCGTTTGACTTCTTTTTCTTGATTTTGATAGCTTAAAGCAGTTTCATTGATCTCTTGATTGAGTTCTTGAACTTTATTTTGTAAATCAGTTAATTTTTTCGTAATTGATTGTTGATCAGCAACTTGTTTATCTAAATCTTTTTGCCAACTAACTAATTCTCTTTGCTGGGAATCAATCTTTTCTTTTAAAGAATTAATTTCGGCTGTAGTTTGCAAAGGCGAATCATTTCGTTGATTCTTGACACCACCGGTCATTGATCCACCTGGAGAAATTACATCCCCGTATAAAGTCACTACACGGTAACGATTTACTCTTTGTTTAATAGCTAAAGCAGTATCAATATTGTCAACAATTATGACACTTCCTAAAAGGTAATTAATCGCATTCAAAATATCAATATTACTTGAGCTAGTTACCAGTTGACTTGCAACACCGATGAAGCCTTTAAAAGTCTTTAAGGTATTAACTGTCGAATCCGGGATAACATGCTGACGCAAACCATCTAATGGCAAGAAAGTAGCACGCCCAGCATGATTTTGTTTTAAAGCATTAATTGCATTTCTAGCTGACATTCTAGAATCGGTAACAAGATTTTGTACACCTGCACCCAACGCAGTTGTCATCGCTGCTTCTAATTCTTGAGAAAAAGTAATTAATTCGCCAACTACTCCAATAACACCAGGATACTGATCCAAGTGATTTAAAACATTTCTAACGCCAAAGTAATAACCTTCATGCCGCTTTTGAATATTAACTAAAGCGTCATGACGGGCTTTAAATTTCTGTAATAAATTACGAGTTTTGCTTACCTGTTGTCTTAATTCAGTAATTTTTAGATCGAGATTTGCTCGCGTTTGGTTATATTTATCAAGTTGATCCTTATTTTCGCGGCGTTTTTTAGTTAACTTTTGTCCTTGTCCTTGAAGCCGCTTAAGATCCTGCTGTGCCTTTTGCAACTGCGTTTCAATATTATTATTCTGTTCATTTTTATCTTCACTAGCTCTTTGATATTCATTTTTCAAATAGACAAGCTTGTTGTTTATCGAAGTTTGATCTTGAAGTAATTGAATATAATTACTTCTCTGCCTCTCGAGTTTTTTATTTAATTGATCTGGCTTTTCCTTCAAGTTACCTGTCAAAGAATCTTTTTTAGCTTGCAGTTCATCTTTCTTGATAGCTAAATTATTTTTCTCTTCAGCAAGATTATCTAATTCTCTTTTGATTTTGGCAATTTGATCCTTTAATTCAGAAATTTGTTTTTGATATTCAGTTTTAGTAGCTTCATCAAAACGTTTTGATTGTTCCTCAACTTGCAAATTAGTATTTAAATCAGAAAATTGTTGCGTAATCTCTAATAACTTTTGTTGGAGCTTTTCTCTTTTTGCCTGTAAAAGTTTATATTCATTTCTCTTTTGTGTAACTGCAGCTTGTGATTCTTTAACCTCTGAATCTAATTTTGTTAAAAGGACTTGATTTTTATCGGCATCATCTTTTACTGCTTGCTTTTTTTGATTTAAAGTTTGAATTTCAAAAGCTAATAAAGTCTTTAATTTTTTATCTAACCCTTTTTTTTGAAATTTATACTCTTTGGCAAGTGAACTTTGTTCATGCAGGGGTTCGATACGATTCTCAAGTTCTTTAACTAAATCATTAATTCGAATTAAATTATCGTTTGTCTTTTGAAGTTGACTCTCCGCTGCTTCTTTTTGTTGCTTAAAATGAAGTACACCAGCTGCTTCTTCAAAAATATCACGTCGTTCTTCAGGTCGAGAATTAAGAATTTGATCTACTCTTCCCTGCGAAATAATTGCTAAACTATTTTGCGAAAGCCCCGAATCCAAGAATAATTCACGAACATCTTTTAAACGTACATTTTGATTGTTGATTGAGTAATTACTTTCACCCGAACGCAGAATTTTTCTAGTAATTGCAACTTTATCACTAGAAAAATTCAACTTTCGATCTTTATTATCAAAGACTAGAGTTACCTGGGCACTATTAAGGGGCTTTCTAAACTCACTTCCTGCAAAAATGACATCTTTCATATTATTTCCACGAAGAGTTTTTGCGCGAGATTCTCCCATTGCCCAGCGAATAGCTTCAGTAATATTACTTTTACCACTCCCATTAGGGCCAACTATCCCGGATATTCCATTACCAAACTGGATAGTAGTCTTATCTGCAAAGGATTTAAAACCATCAATAATTAACTCTGTTAATGGCACGTCCTTGACCTCCTATTCAAGCTCTTGTAAAGCCTTTTTTGCTGCTTGCTGTTCTGCTGCCTTTTTATTGTGTCCTTCTCCATGGGACTTAACTTGATCATTAATTTTCAATTCAACCACAAAGTGAGATGGCAATTGTGTTTCACTGATCGTTTCATATTCAATATTAACGGGGCCGTTTTTCTGCAATAATTCCTGCAAATCAGTCTTATAATCACGAGAATCATCAAATTCACCTTTTGCAATCAAAGGATAGACAGTTAAATGAAGAAAATGGGTAACTGCCTTCATACCTTGATCAAGGTATAAAGCACCATTAAAGGCCTCAAATACGTCTTCAAGTAACGTCTTTCTGTGTCTTGCGCCAGCTTTTTCTTCTCCATTACCTAAATTGATTTCATCTTGAAAACCACATTCGATTGCAAATTCTGAAAATCCCTCAGTTCTTACGATGTTTGACCGCATTCTAGTCAATTCACCTTCATTTAATTCAGGATAATGACGGTAAAGATAATCAGAAACTGCTATTTCAAGAACCGCATCTCCCAAAAATTCTAACTTTTCGTAATCCCGAACACCATTAGGATGCTCATTGGCATAAGAAGAATGAGTAAATGCCTCTTCTAATAATTTTTCATTTCTAAATTTAATTTGATATTTATCGTTTAATTGTTTTAAAAATTTTGTGCTAACCATCTTAATCGCCTTTCGTACTTTTAAATTATACCAGTTTTAAACGTAGACAAAAAAGACTACTTTCATAAAAAGTAGTCTTTCTTTTTTTACTTGTTATACCTAATTATTACTTAGTAAAAGCAACATCGTTCCAGCCTAAAGTAGTGCCGTCTGCTACAGAGAAGCCGGTTAACTTGCTGTTAACAGCTGTAATTTGGTATGAGTTTGAAATAGGAACAACATAAGCTTCATCAAACATGTACTTTTGCCATTCGTAAAGAACTTTCTTTCTGTACTCATTATTTTCAGCTTTAGTACTATCCATTTCTTCAAGCAATTGGCTGTTACGCTTAGTTACGAACCGGCTGAAGTTAAATGGTGCTGATTCACCATAAAGGTCGTTTTGTGATGGTTCAGCAGCAAGTGACCAACCACCCATAAACATATCAACACTTGGATCGTCGTTTTGAATCTTGTCATAGAATGAGTTAGATTCAATTAAACGACCCTGAGTTAATTTAACATTCAAGCCAATCTTCTTCCATTGTTGGATGTAGTTTTGAATGATTGGTTCTTGAATTGAACTACCAGTTCTAGCAGCTAATCTAATAGTCAAAGGCTTACCATTTGGTTGAACACGGTATTCGCCTTTCTTCTTGTAGCCTGCTTTATCAAGAATTTCGTTAGCCTTCTTTAAGTTGTATGTGTAACCCTTGATGTCTTTGTCGTAAAATTCACCAAAGCCCTTTGGAATCAATGTTGGGATTCTGAATGTCAAACCTTGGGTGTACTTTTGGTTAACTTGATCAACATTCATAGCATAAGCAATAGCTTGACGTAAAGACTTATTATTCATCTTAGAATTCTTGTCCATTACGTTCTTGCCTGCTTTTTGGTCCCACTTACCAACCTTGAAACCAAGGTACTCATATGATAACGGAGTATTTGCAACAAAGTTAAAGCCCTTTGTGCCCTTTACTTGCTTCCATTGTGAGTTAACAACTTGTAAAACGTCAAACTTGTGTGACTTAGTTGCTTCAGCAGCTGAATTTGAAGAAATTACAGTTGCGACAATCTTGTTAAGGTGTGGTTTACCCTTCCAGTAATATTTGTTTGGTGACCAAGTTACAGATTGACCACTGACAACTTTATCAATCTTGAATGGGCCAAAGAAAATTGGATTTTTACGTACCTTATCTGAAGACTTAAGTTTCTTCATAGGTACATCTTTTAAGTAGTGGTATGGTGAAGCTGATTTCCAGAAGTAACCTGAACCATACATATTCATACCAGCGTGCATGTGCTTAAAGTGAAGAATTACAGTATCACCGTTTGCACCCTTAGGCATTTCAATACCTGAAATTGTCTTAGCCTTACCATCGTGGAATTCCTTTAAGCCGACAATTTCTTGAAGTGAAGAAGTATATCTTGAAGAGCCACTGTCAGGATTTGCGATAATTTCGTATGGATATTCAATGTCCTTAGCTACAACTGGCTTACCATCTGACCATTTAACGCCCTTTTTAACTTTAATGGTAATAGTCTTAGCCTTGTAGTCTAACTTAAAGGTTGCAGCACCTTTGTTATCAATAACGTAACTAGAGTTTGCATGGAACAAACCTTCCATACCGAATTGAGAAACATCAGCATCACTAGAATCATCTTGTAAAGTGTCTTCAAAGATTCCTTTGAATGGAGTTTCAGTTTCTACAGCATATTTTAATGTTCCACCATTTTTAGGAGTTTTAGTTGGAACTGTTTCAGGAAACTTTTCTTTTGCAGCATCATTATTATCATTATTCTTTGAGCCACAAGCAGAAAGGGCTAAAGCAGCACCCGCTACTAATCCGATAGAACCCAAGATTTTATAATTTTTCATTAGGTATAACCTCCGTTTTTTCAAGTTGACGTGTTAATCATAGCACAAAATTAATTAATTGTGAACTAAAAATGAAATTTATAATAACCTGATTTTTAGGCAAAAAAAGAAGCGAGCTATCCTCGCTTCTTTTAGTTTTAAGCTTCTCTTTGACGAGAATCGGCTGCTTTTTGTAAAGCACGACCAACATAGTTAATACTCAAAGATATAATTAATAATAAGATTGTAGCTGGGAGCCATAACCATGGTCTCGTAGTAACATTGGTTGGATCATTAGCATATCCAATTAAAGTACCAAGCGATGGTGTAGTAATTGGAAGTCCATATCCAATAAATGAAAGCCCAGTTTCAATACCGATATTTCCAGCAACACCTAGAACAATATCAACAATTAACATTGAACTGATATTTGGCAAAACTTCACGATACATAATTTGTAAATCCGTGGATCCAGAAGTCTTCGAAGCAAGAACATACTCTCTTTCTCGCTGCGCTAATACAAAACTCCGATAGTATCTAGCTTCACCAGTCCAACCAAAAATTGAAATCATTGCTACTAAAGTATATGCGTTATAGTTTGGAATAACCGTTGCTAAAACGATTAAGATTGGGAATTGTGGCATAATCTGGATAAAGTCCACAATTCTCATAACGATATTATCAATAATACCGCCATAGTAACCTGCAAACATCCCAATTACTAAACCAACTACTAAGGAAATAAGAGTAACTGATATACCAATCATGATTGAATTACGTCCACCCATGATTAATAGTTTAAAGATATCACGACCACCTTCATCTGCTCCGAAGATATGGCCATCTACACCCCAAGCATCATAAGAATCCATAATGTTGATTTCTGTCAATTGGGCTTTGTTTAAAAAGAGTGATCCAACAAAACAGAAAAGTAAAATAGCAACTACAATGAACAAGGCAAATCTTGCACTTGGTTCATGCATAATTTCGCGCCAAATTATTCTAAAGCCTGAAGGAGGAGTATTCTTTTTAGCATCATCATTATTATTCTTTTTTAAAGATTTATCTTTAGCCATTTTTTCTCCTCCTACTGAATTCTAATTCTTGGATCGACAATACTCATAATAATGTCAGATAACAAGTTACCGATTAAGGTTAAAATACCATAAATTAAGATTAAGGCCGTCAAAGTAGTGTAATCACGTTGTGAAATTGAATCTATAAATAATTTACCCATACCAGGATAACTAAAAACTGTTTCAATAATTACGGAACCACTAAGCAAACCAGTAATTGTATTACCAAAGAAAGCTGCAATTGGTAATAATGAGTTTCTTAAAATATGTTTGTTGAAAACAACTTTTTCCGGAACACCTTTTGAACGAGCAGTTCTGACATAATCTTCAACTTTATTATCAACAATTCCAGTTCTTAAATACTGAACAGTAACTGTAGTTGAGATAATTGCTGCCAAAATTGCTGGCAAAATCATATGATCTAATCGACTCAAAAGGATGCCAAAGAATCCAGAAGCATTGGCGGAAACAGAACCTGAAATTGGGAACCAATTTAATGTATAGCCAAATAGCCATAAACCTAAAATATAAACAACAAAACCTGGTACTGCGAAAGTAATATAGTTAAAAATTTGGATTGCTTGATCTTGCCATTTATCTTGATAACGACCTTGAGTAATTCCCATTGGAACGGCAATTGCATAAGTTAAGATAACGGTTAAAAGAGAAAGCCAGAAAGTATTAACCGCACGACTAGCAATTAATGATGTTACAGGCACCTTTTGAATGTAACTCATTCCCAAATCACCATGGAATAAATTACCGATCCATCTAAAGTATTGCACCCACATCGGATCATATAATCCAGCTTCTTGTTTTAAACGAATTAATTCTTTAGGGTCTGTATTTGGATTAATTAATCCGGTAAAAGGATCCCCAGGCATCAATTTAGCCAAAGCAAAAACGATGATACTTAAAATTATTAATTGGGGGATCATAATTAATAAACGTCTAAGAACAGTCTTCCACATCCCTAGTTTTCCTCCTTCACTTCATTTATTTCATCAGCCGGTAAAGCTACTGAGTGTGTAGCACTGATCTTTTGTAATGGAAAGACTCTTCCGTCTTTGTCATACCATTTGCCCTGATCATTACGATATTCCGCCTCAACAGCTAATCTTTGCTTTTTGTGTTCTTCACGATGTTCAACATCTACTTTAGGAATAGCTGCTAGTAATCTCTTAGTATAAATATGAACTGGATTATTATAAATATCTTCTTTAGTTCCTACTTCTACTAAACGACCGCGGTTCATAATCGCGATATTTTCGGACATGTGACGAATAACACCTAAATCGTGTGAAATAAATAAATAGGCAATATTATATTGTTGCTGAATGTTCTTCATAAAGTTTAAAACTTGTGCTTGAACAGACAAATCCAAAGCTGAAGTAGGTTCATCCGCAACGATTAACTTAGGATTTGTAGCTACTGCTCTAGCCACACCAATTCTTTGTCTCTGACCACCAGAGAATTCGTGAGGATACTTATAAATAGCATCACTTGGCATACCAACAATATCTAATAATTCCTGAACTCTTTCTTTTTCTTGATCTGTTGTTAAATTTTCAAAGTTTCTAATTGGTTCAGCAATGATATCTTCAATTCTCTTTCTAGGATTCAAACTTGACATTGAATCTTGGAAAATCATTTGAACATCTTTATTGTAATTTAATTGTCGACGAACTGAGCTCTTGGTAATATCTTTTCCTTTGTATAGAATAGAACCCGCTGTAACCTTTTCAATACCAACAATTGCCTTGCCTGTAGTTGATTTTCCTGAACCTGATTCTCCGATTAGACCATAAGTCTCACCTTCATTAATGGTTAGGTTAATTCCATCTACAGCTCTAACATAATCCGTAATTCTATTCCAAAATCCGGAACGAATTGGGTAATGAACTTTTAAATCTTTGATTTGAATGATTTCTTTTGACATTGATTATTCCCCACTTACTACTTTAGAATCTTCATTCTCAAAGTGGAACGTCTTCCAACAGGTACATCTTACCCAATGACCTGGTTCAACTTCATGCATCTTTGGATCTTTTTCATGAGCGCTTTCAGGAATCCAAGGGATTCTTGCTGCAAAACGATCACCTTCACGTGGCATGTTTTTCAAAGATGGAACAGTACCGTGAATAACATGAAGTTGTTCGTCGCTATCATCATCAGTTTGTGGCATTGAATTAAGCAAAGAGCGAGTATAAGGATGAAGTGGATGTTCAAAAATGGTCTTAACATCTGATTTTTCTACGATTTGACCACCATACATTACAGCAACTTCGTCTGCAGTTTCAGCAACAACACCCAAATCGTGAGTAATAAGGATAATACCTGAATTAGATTGTTGTTGGATTTTTTCAAGCAAATCAAGAATTTGAGCCTGAATAGTTACATCCAATGCAGTAGTTGGTTCATCAGCAATAATAATCTCTGGCTTACATGCAATCGCCATCGCAATAACTACACGTTGACGTAAACCACCAGACAATTCATGCGGATACATTGCATACATTTCTTCAGGACGAGGCATCCCAACTTGGTTAAATAATTCAATTACCATAGCATAACGCTGCTTTTCATCCATATCTGTATGATAATAAAGTGTTTCCGCTACTTGATCACCAACACGCATCAAAGGATTTAAACTAGCTAGAGGATCCTGGAAGATAATTCCTATCTTGTCTCCACGAATCTTATTAAAAAGTGACTCATTTAAGCCAACTAAATTCAATTCATTATAAAGAATATCGCCAGTTACTTTAGTATTTTTATGATCATATAAACCAACGATACTTGAAGCAATTGTACTTTTGCCACAGCCAGATTCACCAACGATTGCTAGCACTTCATTTCGTTTCAGTGTTAGATTAATATTATCAGCAGCATCATAAAACTTACCTTGTAACCGATACGCAGTATGCAAATGCTGAATATCTAATAAGAGATCGCTCTGCTTTTCCAAAGGTCATTCCTCCATCTCGAAAACATATTTATTAAAAGGTGCTTAAATTCTCTTAATTTATTTTCTAATTATAAACACAAAGCCGGTCTATTGCAAATACAGAACGGCTTTTTTATATACTCAATTTATTGGTTATCTTTGATATAAGCAACTGCATCGCCAACAGTATTAATTTTTTCTGCTTCTTCATCAGGAATTTCTGATCCAAATTCA
Organism: Candidatus Lactobacillus pullistercoris; assembly: GCA_018883635.1. Taxonomy (GTDB): domain Bacteria; phylum Bacillota; class Bacilli; order Lactobacillales; family Lactobacillaceae; genus Lactobacillus; species Lactobacillus pullistercoris. The sequence continues at coordinate 11,980 of JAHLFT010000065.1, read as the reverse complement.
TCTTCTAATTGAAGAATGAATTCTACTAAGTCAATTGAATCAGCATCCAAATCATTTTTAAAATTTGTGTTTTCAGTAATCTTTTCTTCATCGATTTCAAAGTTTTCGGCGATTAACTTTTTTATCTTATTAAAAATTTCTTCTTCTGACATAAATTAATTCCTTCTTTCATTATTTAGCAAACTTTTGCTTAATATCTTCAATCAAATTTTGATCTAATATTTTATCTATTTGCTTTAAAGTATAATAAATCGGACGGTAATCACTTCTACCATGAGTTTTAACGACAGGAGCATTAATTCCCATTAAAACGGCACCGCCATAACGCGCAGTATCATATTTATTCTTAAGATCATTGACTGCATTTTTAATTAAAAGTGCACCAACTTTAGTCATTAAACCATTGTTTAATAAACTATCTTTTAATGAATGAAGAAGAACACTGGCCATTCCTTCAATACTCTTCAAGGCAATATTACCAGAAAAGCCATCCATAGCTGCAACATCGGTTTTTCCAGTCATTAATTCATTACCTTCGATGTTACCAATGAAGTTCAAATCACTATTTTTTAGCAATTCATAGGCTTTTTGGTGGACTTCATCACCCTTATCATCTTCAGAGCCATTGTTTAAAAGCGCTACACGCGGATTTTCAATCCCTCTAATTTCTTTGGCATAAAAAGCCGCCATTTCCGCCCATTGCAAAATATATTCAGGCTTTGTTTGGGCATTAGCTCCAACATCGATTAAATTATAACCCTTGTCTGAATTTTGAACAGGTAAAGTTGGCATAAGACCAGGTCGGGTGATTCCTTTAATTCTTCCAATAATGAAAATTCCACAAGCTAACAATGCTCCAGTATTCCCCATTGAAAATAGAGCGTCTGCTTTACCGCTTTTAACATAGCGAGCAGCTACTACCATTGATGAATCTTTCTTCTGCCGAATTGCCTTAACTGGTTCATCTTCATCATTAATAATTTCGGTTGTAGGAACTACTTCTAGTTGATCATTAATTTTATCGGCCGGAATACTTTGTTTAATTTTTTCCTTATCGCCAAACAAAATAAATTTTGTATCAGGCAATTCACTTCTAACTTTTAAGATTGCGTCAACAATTGCTTGAGGCGCATTTTCACCGCCCATTGCATCAATTGCAATTTTTTTCATTTAAAACACGTCTTTCTAAACTCTATTTTGTTTCAACTGATTATATTCTAATACTTCTTTTAAAACTGGATAATTGGATAAACTATTATTTTCGGCTACAAGTTTTTTTGCTACTTTTTGCGCAACTACCAAAGTATTGTAGTTATTTACAACATTACCCACGCGAAATTCAGGTAAGCCGGATTGAGCTTTACCAAACAGATCGCCTTCACCACGCATTTTTAAATCCTCTTCTGCAAGTTTGAAACCGTCTCCAGTCTCGGCGATAATCTTCATTCTTGCCTTACCTGATTCAGTTTTTGGATCTGCTAAAAACACACAATAACTTTGGGTTTGACCACGACCAATCCGTCCTCGTAATTGATGCAATTGACTTAAGCCAAAGCGATCAGCATTATAAATAATCATCATGTTAGCATTAGGAACATCAACACCAACTTCGATTACACTAGTAGTTACTAAAATATTTATTTCACCAGCAGCAAACTCTGTCATAATTTCATCTTTTTTGGCAGCTGGCATTTGTCCATGAAGTAGCACGACTTTTTGTTTTGGAAAGTCATGACTTAATTTAGCATACAACTCTTCGGCGTTTTTCAGGTCAAGCGTTTCTGATTCTGAAATTAGCGGCGTAACAGCATAGATTTGAAAGCCGGCAGCTAACTGCTGATGCATTAACTCATAAACCTGATCCATTTGACTACTTGTTTTCCAAGAAGAAATAATCGGTTTTCGGCCAGCAGGTAAATGCCTAATTTCAGAAATATTCATGTCACCATAAACTGTTAAAGCTAAAGTACGCGGAATTGGCGTTGCTGTCATTGCTAAAATATCAGGACATTTACCCTTATTAATTAAAGCTTGTCGTTGACCAACACCAAACCGATGCTGTTCATCAATTATAACCAAACCAAGCTTTTTAAAGATCACATTTTTTTGAATTAAGGCATGCGTACCGATAACTACATTAATCGTGCCATCAGTCAATTCTCGATAAATTTCTTTTCGTTCTAAAGTCTTTGTACTTCCAGTTAATAATGCGACTCTAACACCAAATTTACGTAATAAATGGTCAATCTTATTAAAATGTTGCGTTGCTAAAATTTCTGTTGGCACCATTAAAGCAACTTGATAGCCTGCAGTCACAGCAGCATAAATTGCATAAACTGCTACCACCGTTTTACCAGAGCCAACATCGCCTTGAAGTAATCTTCTCATCTGACGATTTGAATGTAGATCAACGAAAATCTCGTTAACTGCACTTTTTTGATCATGTGATAACTCAAAAGGTAAAGAGCTAGTCAACTTAGTAATTTCATTTAAATCGTATTTTTTAGCTTCACCATTATTTTGAGCTTGATCATTCTGCATTAATAACGCTAACTGGATTTGAAAAATAAAGAATTCACGAAAAATGGCACTTCTTTTGGCAAATTCAGCTTCATTACCGTTTTGCGGATGATGCATTTTTTGAATAATTTCTTGATCAGACAACAGACGATACTTTTCTCTAATGTTTGCAGGAACTATATCTTCAACATCTGATAAAAATTCATCTATTGCTTGGTTAATCAGATCAACCAATTTCTTTTGGCGAATGTGCTTATTAACTGGATAAACAGGTGCCATTCCCGATTCATTTTGTTTTTCAGCTACGAATTTAAAACCGGATAATGATTGTCTAGCAACATTATATTTTCCATAAATTGCAACTTCATTTCCGATTTCTAGTTTATTTTTTAACCAAGGCTGATTAAAAAAATTGACCATGATAACATCATGATCAATTCTCATCTTAAAACTGAGGCGACTTTTTTTATAACCAAAACGACTTACGAAAGGCTCAGTAGCAACTATACCTTTTAACAATACCTTTTGACCATCCATAATTTGATCAAGAGGTAAAGTTTGTAATTCATCATAGCGAAAAGGAAAATAATATAAAAGATCATAAATACTATATATTCCTAGACTTGCAAGATCAGCAGCAGTCTTAGTGCCTACACCTTTAAGATCAGTTACCGGAGCAAATAATGTTTCAATACTCATCTTATTCAACTGATACTAAGAAATTATAAACTGGTTGACCACCATCATGAATTTCAAATTCAAGATCATCATGTTTATCTTCAAGTGCTTTGACAATCTTTTCAGCTTCAGTCTTATTAGAATCTCTACCAAACATGACAGTGATAATTTCTGAATCTTCATCTAACATCTTTTCAATCATTTCAACACTTGTTTGAATCAAATCAGGATTATCAACGCGGATTTCACCATCAACGATACCTAAGTAATCATTTTTATGAATTTCTACTTCATTAATTGTAGTATCACGGTTAGCCTGCGTAACTTCACCAGAAACAACAGTATCCAAATCTTCAGTCATCGCTTCAACATTATCTTCAATTGATGCATCAGGATCAAATGAAAGCATTGCTGTCAAACCTTGAGAAATAGTCTTGGTTGGAACAATACCCACTGGAATTTCACTAACTTCTGCGGCTTGTTTTGCTGCCATGATAATATTGCCATTATTAGGTAAAACAATTGCCTTCTTAGCACCGGATTTTTTAATTGCATCAATAATATCCGCTGTTGATGGGTTCATTGTTTGACCGCCAGAAATAATTCTGTTGACGCCTTCACTTTCAAATAATTTACGAATACCATTACCTGAAGCTACTGCAATAACTGCGAATTCAACAGCTTCTTGCTTACTTTCGTCACCTTCAACGATAGTTTCATGTTGAATTCTCATATTATCAATCTTAATTTTACCTAATTGGCCAAATTGACTACCATATTGGAAAACTTCACCAGGATGTTCAGTATGAACGTGAACTTTAGCAACATCGCCATCAGAAACTGCTAACAGCGAATCACCAATATTAGATAAATGTTTTCTAAATTCTTCTAGATCAAACTTTTTCTTATCAGGAACATCAGATGTTAAATCAACCATGATTTCAGTACAGTAACCATGACTAATATCTTGAGTTGCTAATTGACCTTGGACTGATTGGTGGTGCATTGCATTGATCATTTCATCCATTTCGCTAGAATCTGGTTGATATTGATCAGCAAAGTTTTCACCCAAAATACCTTCCAAAAATCCTTCATAAATAAATAAAAGACCTTGACCACCTGAATCAACAACTCCAACTTGTTTCAAAACTGGAAGTAAATCTGGAGTAGTCTTTAAAGCACCTTTAGCACCTTCGACGATAGCTTTCATTACTTCTTCGACATCGTCAGAATCATTAGCCTTTTTTGCGCCTTCTTCAGCCGCAACACGCGCAACTGTTAAAATGGTACCTTCAACTGGTTTCATCACAGCTTTGTAAGCAGTATTTACACCATTGGTAAAGGCGTTTGCTAGTTCTTGGGCATTCAAGGTTTTCATTCCTTGGGTTGCTTTATAAAAACCTCTAAATAATTGAGAAGTAATTACTCCACTATTACCACGAGCACCCATCAACATACCTTTAGCAAGGCTTTCAGTCAAATCACCAACGTTTGTGCTTGGATTTTCACTTACTGATTTTGCTCCACTTTCAATAGTCAAGTTCATGTTTGTACCAGTGTCACCATCAGGTACGGGGAAAACATTTAATGAATTAACAAATTCTGCATTCTTTCCCATTCTGTGTGTTGCCACACGAACCATATCTCTAAATTGACTACTATCTATTTCTTTTAAAACCAATATTCATAACCTCCGCTTGTGTTAGTCGTCAAGTACTTTTACGCTTTGCACAATGACATTAACAGCTTTAGTATCAATCCCTAACTGATTTTTTAAATTATATTTAACACTATCTTGTACGTTACGACTTACTTCGGAAATCTTCAAACCATAACCTACAATAATGTAAACGTCAACCGTTATTTCATTTTCTGCTGACTTGACAACAACACCGCGCTTAAAGTTGGCCCGATTTAAAATGCCATCAAAGCCATCACGGATGGCATTCTTAGATGCCATACCTACAACGCCGTAATTAGAGGTAGCTGCACTACCAACAACAGTTGCAATCACTCCGTTTGAAATATCTATCAAACCATCTTTTGTTTTGATTTTAACAGCCATGATCTTCCTCCATCTTTATTATTGTCTCAATATACGTATTTATTTTATCATAGTAAAACACTAAACGCTTATTAAAACCAATTAATTAAAAAATAGTTTTGGTATTGAATTGATTCTAACATTATGCTATCTTAGTTAAGTATGAAAACACAAAAAAGGAGGTTTAGCAAATGGCAAAAGATTTTGTAACAGGTAAGAAGACTACTTTTGGTAACAAACGTTCCCACTCAAAGAGATCATCTCGTCGTGCTTGGAAGCCAAACCTTCAAAGAGTTCGCATCCTTGTTGACGGCAAGCCAAAGCGCGTTTGGGTATCAACCAAGACTTTGAAATCTGGTAAAGTTACTCGTGCCTAGTGTTAAACAAAACTAACAAAGTTGATTTTGTTTAGTTTTCTTTTTATTTGAATTCAGATAAAAAAAACATGTTTGTGCATAAAAATACCGTTTAGTTTTTACTAAACGGTATTTTTTTATTTTATAAATTATCAAATCGATTAATATCTTTTGAAAAGATCACCGCCACTAATCCTTGACCAATTTTTAAAATAAAAGAATCCTGGTCAGGTTTAAATTCATTAGACGAAAAAATCCTTGGATAGTCTGACGAAAAATTATTTAATGAGTATTTCGCACCTATAATATTTAGATCTTTCACTGTTTCTAAAGCAGCTACTCCAAAATAATAAAAATAATGATCTCTTTTAATCTCAAAGTTGCCGGAATCACAAAACTGAATTTTATTTTGTCGATCCAAAATAGTTATTTTCTCAGCAAATTTTCTAATTTCAGGATTCAAAATCATAAAAAAATTAACAAGAAAATGATCAATTCTTCCTCCTGTAGCTCCTAAAATAACCAAAGAATCCACGTGATATTCATTAAAAATCGTTCTAATCATCAATTCTGAATCAGTGTAATCTTTGATTGGATTTGAATAGCGAATATCTTTTACGTTCTTTTCTATCTTTGATAGTTCACCTTTTTTTAATGAATCGAAATCTCCTAGCGCTAAATCTGGAATAATTCCCATCTCTTCCAGAAGAAGACTTCCTCGATCTACACCAACAATCACATCGCCCTTATTTTGAGCCTTTTTAAAAACTTCTTTTATATTCATAGGCCATAGATTAACTGGTCCGCCTAAAAGAGCATAAGCTTTCATTTGATCACTTCATTTAACTTATTAATTTGCTCGGAAATACTCTCTTTTTTAAAAATATATGATCCAGCAACAAATATACTGGCGCCGGCATTTTTACATATTCTTGCCGTATTTTCATCGATGCCGCCATCAACTTCGATTGGAATTTTATTATCAGCCTTCTTCAAGATATCTTTTGCTTCTTTAATCTTTTCCGCAGAAGATGAAATAAAACTCTGTCCGCCAAATCCGGGCTTAACGGTCATCAATAAAAGTTGATCAATTTGATCGCTAAACTTTTCAATAACTTGAACTGGAGTAGTAGGATTTAAAACTAAACCGACTTTAACTCCATTTGAAGAAATATAATCCAGCCAATAATTTAGATTTTCTTCATCCATTGCTTCATAATGAATCTCAATGACATCGGCTCCTGCTTTAATAAATTCTGGGATTAAAGTTTTGGGATTATTACTCATCAAATGAATTTCTGCATCAATTAAGGGAAATTCTCGTTTAAAATCACTAACTAGTTGCGGTCCAAATGATAAATTAGGGACAAAATGTCCATCCATAATATCAATGTGAAAGCGTGTAATACCAGCACCAGCAGCCTTCTTTATTTCTTGTTTCAAATTCAAATTATTCGCATTTAAAATTGAAGGTGCAATTAACATTTGTTTCTCCATACTATTTTAAATATTCGGGAATTCTTCCATCTTCTATTTCCTTACGCATTCCCAAATAATTGTCATAACGACTTTTTATTATTTCTTTTTCTTCAACTAATCGTTTTACTTCACACTTTGGCTCGTGCAAATGTTGACAACCTCTAAATTTACATTTACTACTAGCTTTTTTAAATTCTACAAAATAATCCTTTAATTCATTAACCTTAATTGGCGTCAGATCAATTGCTGAAAATCCAGGTGTATCTGCAATAAAACCATCTCCCCAGTTAAAAAGATCGACTTTTCTAGTGGTATGTTTACCACGATTAAGAACTGACGAAATTTCACCAGTTTTTTGATTAATATCCTTTTTTAATTTATTAAGTAGAGTGGACTTACCTGCACCTGATTGTCCAGCTAAAGTCCAAATATCATCTTTAGCAATATTTTGATTTAATGCTGCAGCTAACTCTTGATCGTTATCAAAAACTGCATAACCTATTTTTTGGTAGTAAGATAATTCTTTTTTGATTGCACTCAATTTTGAACTATCCCTGATCAAATCAGCTTTAGAAATATAAATAGTCACATTAACCTTTTGCCAATCAAAAAAAGTTAGGAATCGATCCAGTAATTGAACTGAAAAATCTGGTTGAACTGCCGAAATAACAAGCAAAACATGACTTACATTAGCTACCGCTGGACGACCAATCCTGTTGATCCTTGGTAGTAATTTTACAAGATAACTAGTCCCTTGATCATTGATTTGAATTTCAACTCGATCACCGACTGCTGGTTTTTGCTTTTTTTGTCTAAAAACACCCCTGGCTCTTGTCCTAATTACTCCTTCATCTGTCTTAACGTCATAAAAACCTGCAATTAAACTAATTACAGTGCCCTTTGCTAATCTGGTCATTTTGTTACCTTTTCATTTAAGACGGTCTTGCCATCTCTTACAACCCGTAATTGTCCATTACCATCTTTAAGAGAAAATGGAATTGAAAAGCTCATATCATGTTTAATATAAAGATCGCGATAGATATTTCCTAATGAATGTTCATCATCTTTAATATAAATTTGGACATGGTTGCCGCGCAAACCTTCATTTTTATTTTGATTATCTTTTGCAGAATCTGGAGCCACATAATCAACAGTAAAGTTCTTAGTAATATTTGTTGGATGCTCATCATCTTTAGCACCTTTAGAAACTTTAACTATTATAGTAGATCCACGTTCAACTTTTGTTCCAGCTGCAGGTTCTGTTGAAATAATTAAACCTTTATCAACGGATTTTGAATATTCCTCATTAATCTGAAGAGTTAAGTCATTATCCTTAGCGTAATCTTGAGCACTCTTTAAAGAATAATTCCTCAAATTCTTTAGTTTAATCAAATGCTTTTTAGGATGTGGTCGTTTACCTTGAGAAACTACTAGTGTAATAGTAGTTTGTTTAGGTTTAACTTCAACACCGGCAGCAATACTCTGGGAAATAACATGATCCTCATCATAAGTCGATGAGTATTGATTTTCTCGAATCACATCAAAACCTAGATTCTTTAGTTTCTCTGCAGCCTCTTTATAATTATCATTTACAAGATCTGGTACTTCTACCATCCCTGCGCCACTTGAAATAATAATATCAATGCTGCGCCCCTTTTGAACACTATCACCAGCTGAAGGCGTTGTCTTAATTACTTTACCCGCATCAATACTATCAGAATGTTTTCTTTTTACTTTTCCAATCCTTAGGCCAGCATTTTCAATTTTCATTTTTGCCTTTCCTTCTGCAACATTAGTTACATCCGGAACATGAATTTGGGTATCACGCTTCCCATTTAAAGCAAAAATCATGATAAAAATAATTAAAATGGCAGCAATGCCTAAAAAGATAAACCACCATTTATGTTTGCTAAGATTTTTCCAGAAACTATTTTTATTGTTTTTGTCTTGATTTTCACTATTTTCAACTGGCGAATCTTTTTTTACTTGATTTAGATCTTCTTTTTGCGGTTTAAACCCCGGCAAAATAATTGTTTCGTCATCACTCACATCATGGGAGGCGACAAATGGCGGCTCATTACGCCGTGAATAATCTAGACAAGTATCAAGATCTTCTTTCATCTCTTGAGCTGAACTATAACGATCACGCGGATCTTTAGCGGTAGCTTTTAGGACAACATTCTCTAATGCTTGCGGAATTTCAGGATTCTTCTGTCTAATTGATGGTACCGGTTCTTGAGCATGTTTTAACGCAATAGCAACTGGCGTGTCTCCACTAAAAGGAACATGCCCCGTAATTAATTCATATAAAATTATTCCTAAAGAATAAATATCTGACTGTTTAGTAACCATCCCACCACGGGTTTGTTCAGGTGACATATAATGCACTGATCCCATGATTGAATTGGTCTGCGTTACTGAACTCTGATTTAATGCTACCGCTATCCCAAAGTCAGCAATTTTAATGTTTCCGCGTTTATCCATTAAAATATTTTGCGGTTTTAAGTCTCTATGGATCACATTATGTTTATGTGCTAAAGCTACTGCACTCAAAATTTGATCCATAATATCAATCACTTGATGTAAATCTAATGGATAATTTTGCTGGATATACTCTTTTAAATCAGGTCCATCTACATACTCCATTACCATGTAGGGAAGGCCTTGATCAGTCCCAACATCTAGCACTGAAACAATATTAGGATGACTTAATTCACTTGTAGCTAATGCTTCTCTTTGAAAACGTGCTTCTGTTTGAGGATCTTTTTGAAGGTCAAGGCGCAATACTTTAACTGCAACTTTACGCTGCAAAATTATATCTTTGGCTAAATAAACATTAGCCATTCCACCTTCACCTAAAGTATCGATGATCCGGTATCTCTCACCAAGTAAATAACCTTTATCGATCATTTACTTTCATCCTCCTCACTGCATACCAAACAAACTGTAATGTTATCACCACCGCCTAAACGATTGGCTTCATTAATTAACTTATTACATTTATCTTTTAAAGAAAGATCTTTGGTAGCTAATATTTGCTGAATTTGAGGATCATTTAATGAATTAGTAAGTCCATCGGTACAAAGCAATATAAGATCATTTTCTTTTAAAGAAATTGTTGAATATTGTGGGTTAATAGTACTTGAAACTCCGAGTGCTTGAGTAATGATATTCTTTTGCGGATGATGCTTAGCTTGTTCTTTAGTTATTTGCCCCATTTTTACTAATTCGTTAACCAAAGAATGATCTTCAGTTAATTGAGTAAACTTGCCATCTGTATAACTGTAAGCCCTTGAATCTCCCAAATGGGCAATTAAAGCACTATCTTTAAAGGCAATTGCCAAAACAATGGTTGTCCCCATCCCATTTAAATCAGAAAAGCGATCTGCTGTTTTTAAAATAGTTTCGTTTTCTGAATTTAATTGGACTTCAAGCCATTTTTGAGCTAAAGCTGCGTTGTCAAAATCTGTATTGAGAAAATTATGCCCCAAATGACTTACTGCCATTGTCGAAGCAACATCTCCACCTTGATGACCGCCCATGCCATCACAGACAACTGCAAAAGTAACATCACTTTTATTTTTAAATACTCCTACAAAATCTTGATTGCTTTTACGTATTCTACCAATACTTGAAGCATATGCTGTTTGAATCAAAATCTAACCTCGTAACTTAAATTTTGCAATAAAAAATCCATCACTATCATATTCATCTGGCATTATTTTCAACGTGCCAGTTTTGCTATCAACTTTTTCTAAATTAAATGGTTGAAGTTCAAAATTTGGATGTGCTTCCAAGAATTTTTGAACTACATTTTCATCTTCTTCTATGGAAATGGTACAAGTTGAATAAACTAATTCACCATTCTTTTTCAACAATTGACTCACATGATCAAGAATTGATAATTGGATTTTTTGTAAATTCACTAAATCTTTTTTACTCTTAGTATACCTAATTTCAGGTTTACGTCTCATTAAACCTAAACCTGAACAAGGTGCGTCTACTAATATCTTATCAAATTCTTGACCAGAAAAATACTCATCAGACTTTCGTGCATCCACAGCTGTGGTCTTAACTCGGTCAGCAACATGCATTCTCTGTGCATTTTTGACAACTAAGTTTAACTTATTTTTATGAATATCTAAAGCAGTTACTTGACCTTCAGGAATCTTTTCTGCGATTTGAATAGTTTTGCCACCAGGTGCACTACATGCATCTAATACTTGATCTGTCTTAGAAAATTTAAAACTATCTACTACTAAACTAGCTGCTTCATCTTGAATAGTTATCTTACCATCTTCAAATAAATCCGTTTCGGCTATTCCACCATGATCTAAAATAGCTACTTGACTAGTTAAACTAGATAATTTTGGTTTAAAGGATTCCTTTTTTAATTTATCTAATACTTCTTGCTTATCAATTAGTGAAGAAATGCGCACACTATTTTTGGCATTTTTATTAAAACTAGCCAAAATATTTTCAGTTTTTTCTTGTCCAAACTGATCAATAAAATATTTAACTAACCAAATTGGAAAACTTTCTTTGACACTTAAATATTCAATTAAATCATTTGAATTAGGTAAAATTTTGCCCCGGCGAATAAATGACCGTAAGATACCATTTACTAACCTAAAACCTGATGATCTTTTTTTGCCAAATTGTTTAGCTAATTTATTTGCTTCATCTAGAACTGCCCGATTTGGAACTTTATCTAGAAAGACAATTTGATAAACAGACATTAATAAAAGCGGTTTAAGATAGCTTTCTTTGATTTTTACCTTTATTAAATCTTTTAATTGATATTCCAAATAAATTTTGTATTGAATCGTACCATAAACTATTTTTGTAGCTAAATTCTGATCTGCAATTGAAAGATCACTATTTTTTAGACTGTTGTTTAAAC
>JAHLFT010000064.1 GCA_018883635.1 Candidatus Lactobacillus pullistercoris | reverse complement strand
TTTCCGAGCCTTTTTACTTTTTATTTATTTTGTCTTTTTCTTAGCCAGATAATCTTCATATGTATCTTGCAAAATTTGATAATAGCCACTCTTTTTAAATACAGCTACACACTGTTCTAAGGTTTTATCATTCTCTTTATACAATGCTTCATAGTATGTAGCAAAGAACCTGCCATACATGATATGTACAGAAAGTGGCAACGATTTTAAAAAGTTAATTGCTTCTTCAACATATTCTATCTTGCCATTTTTATGATAACAATTATTCAAAAAATTTACAGTCGAAGTAACTATTGTTTGTGATTCTAAAAGATTAAATCTCTTACTTTTCTTGTAATAAGCAATAGCTGAGTGTAGTAATTGGTATGCATCATCAATATCCAGTGCCGCCATTGACTCTCCAAGGAAATCACAAGATAGCATATTCCAACCACTCTCATTTAAGACTCTCTTCAATTTACGTTTCAGTTTTGGATCGATATCTTTATCAGATTGTTCAGCTGTAGCCAAACTTAACTGTAACTGCAGAGTTACCATTGGATTAACATTATCTAGTGCATTTTCTTCTTTAATATATCTCTTTAAAGTCGGAATGTCTCTTTTGTTGGCTGCCATCATCAAAAGTAAAATCTATTGATGGAGCATAAGTTTCTTCTTTAACAGAAATAGTTTGTAAGAATCGAGTGACGCCAATATTATGTTTCTCAAGTAATTCAATTAGGAGATTAGCATCAATATCATGAATCTCACGCTCAAGTTTAGAATAAAAAGATTATGACATTAACCCCGTTGCTATTTCTTTTTGCGTCCAACCATTTCTTAAACGATATTGTTTTAATGCTTCTCCAATTGTCATTTTTTACCTCTCTTTATAACTATTTATTTTTTTCAAGATCTTCAACAATATCTTTTACGTATACGTCTACTCCAACCATTTTTAGAGTATCTACGATCTTATACATATTATCATTATCTTTATTAAATAAATACTTATAAAATTCAATTCTTGTCTTAGCAAAAAATGTATCTGTTGTTGCTGGTAAATTTTCAACAAAGTCAATGGAACTTTTTGTATATTTAACATATACATTTTCAAAGTAGCACCGTCTCAAAAATGAAACTGGAATTAAAGTTATTCCCATCATATATGTAGCTTCTTTAAACGTATTGCGATAATCGTATTTTCCGTAGATCATATTTATATATAAGTAAGTTGACTTAAAATCTAAGACATACATGAAAGATTGCGAAAATGACACAAAATATAAGGCATTCATATTAGCATTAGCTAGAAAATGTTTTATTTTTGGAATTTCTGCTTTATATAATTTACTGCTATAACGAATAATACTTATATAATACATAAAAAAGTTATGACGATAATATTCTGGGAATCTCTTATCATTCATAATTCTTTTTACTTCTGGAAGTTCATCTTTAGAAAATGAAGCATTCACCATCGGTAATTGCAGTTTATCGATCCAGGCATTTTGTTGTTTTGAATCTTCGGTAGAAGCAAAAGAAGCGAAGGTAGCAAGTGGAATTTTATGCTTTTCTAAGATTTTAAAAAGAACATCGGCATTTATGTTGTGCTGTCCGCGTTCAACTTTTGAATAAAATGATTCAGAAAGAATTCCAGCTGCATTTCTTCTTGGGTTAATTTTAAATTTTTACGGCAATATCTTAGTAACTTGCCGATTTTAACATTTATATCTTCATTATTGTTATTCATAGATGTTCCTCACGCGTAGACATATTTTCGTTACAATTTAACCACAGAAAATTTCTGCCATAATTAATTGTATTAATAAATTTCTTTTTGTCGCATAATCGACAATATGGAAGATTAAAAAAATAAACCTCAAAATTCCTCTTCGAATTTCAAGGTTTATCTTATTTATTATTTTTAATTTTACCAGTTCATGTAACGCTTACGTTCCCATTCAGAAACTGATTGTGAATACTTCGACCATTCTAATTCCTTAGATTCAATAAAGCTATGCATCAAGTGTTCACCCAATGAATTCTTGATTAAATCATCAGCTTTAAAGGCTTTAATTGCGTTATGAAGAGTAGTTGGTAAAGGCTTAATACCATGTTCAGCTCTTTGTTTTTCATTCATTTCAAAAATATTTTCTTCAACTGGCTTCATTGGCATCTTCTTTTCCTTAATACCGTTTAAACCAGCAGTTAAACAAGCTGCAAGAAGTAAATATGGATTTGCTGTTGGATCAGCTGAGCGCATTTCCAAACGAGTATTAATTTCACCAGCACTTGGAATACGAACAAGTGGTGAACGGTTCTTAGCAGCCCATGCAATATAAACGGGTGCTTCAAAGCCTGGAATTAAGCGCTTGTATGAGTTAACTGTTGGATTACCAATTGCAGTTATCGCACGAGCATGTTCCAAAATACCATTTAAGAAGTAAAGTGCAGTATCTGAAAGGTGGAATTCACCGTTTTCATCGTAAAAGACATTCTTACCATTCTTAAATAATGACATATTGTTGTGCATCCCGTTACCAGCTTGACCTTCAACCGGCTTAGCCATAAATGTAGCAAACAAGCCATGCTTTCTAGCGATTGCACGAGTAACCATCTTAAAAGTTTGGCATCTATCAGCAGTAGTCAAAGCATCATCAAATCTAAAATCGATTTCTTGTTGACCATCGCCGACTTCGTGGTGGGCAGCTTCAACTTCAAAACCCATTCCTTCAAGTGTTTCAACAATATCACGACGACATCTTGCCCCTTCATCGTCAGAAGTCATGTCAAAGTATGAAGCATGATCTGGTACTTGCGTGGTCCAGTTACCATTTTCATCAAGTTTGAACAAGTGAAATTCCATTTCAAAACCAATGTCAAAGGTATCAAAACCGGTATCCTTCATTTCTCCAAGAACACGTTTTAAGTTATTTCTTGGATCTCCTGCAAAAGGCTTGCCATCAGTAGTGTGAACAGAACAAATTAAGCGGCCAATCTTACCACCATGTTCATCACCCCATGGTAATACTGTCCAAGTTGAAAAATCCGGATATAATACCATATCACTCTCTTCAAGTCGAACAAAGCCATCGATTGATGATCCATCAAAACGAATATCATTAGTTAAAACTTTATCTAACTGACTCTTAGGAACTTCAACAGCCTTTTCAGTTCCATTAATATCTGTAAAAGCCAATCTCAAAAAGCGAACATCGTTTTCTTCAACACTTTTTCTAATTTCATCTGCAGTCATTGTTTTACTCATATTTTTTCACCTAAAAATTAAAATCAACTAGCAATTGATACAGTTCTATCTCAGAAAATTCTCTTTTAGAACTGTTAATAGATTAGCAGACCAATTTATAAAAGTCAAATTGGTCTAACAAATTATTTTCAATTATTTTTTCTTTATTTCTAAAGCTTTCTTGCAATCTATATTTAAATATTTTTATTAATTGGTTTTTAAAACCATTCTACATCTTTAGCCATTCATTCACCCTACGTTCTATTTTCAAAAGACAATCTTCATCATGCAAGGGATCAAACCACTCTACTGGTAGTTTATTTCTAAAATATGTGAGCTGTCTCTTTGCATAACGACGTGAAGCTGTTTTTAAGCTATTAATGCAGTCTTCAAGACTAGCCTGTCCCTCAAAATACGGAAAAAACTCCTTATAGCCAATCGCTTGAAGAACCTGATATTCTTTTTGGCGATTATCATAAATAAACTTCGCTTCATCAACAATCCCATTCTCAATCATCTTATCAACTCTTCGATTAATTCTTTGATAAATTTCTAAGCGATTAGAGTTCAAGCCAATGATTAAATAATCATATCGAGGTTCTATTTTTTTCTGTTGTGCAGAGAATTTTTTCCCTGTCCGTTCAATCACAGTAAGAGCGCGTAAAGTTCGACGCGAATTATTAATTGGAATCTTTTTAGCCGCCTCAGGGTCCTTTTCATTCAAGATATCCCATAATTTTTGGGCGCCAAATTGATTTAAATAATCCTGCCATTTTTTCGTAGTTCGCGTCTCTTCTTCCGTTTTTTCACCTAGTTGCATTTTATTCAACAAAGCATTGACATAAAAACCAGTGCCACCAACGATCATTGGCAAAGAGCCTTGTTTACTTATTTCTGATATTGCACTTTGTGCTTCATCAACGAAGTCTTTAACCGAGAATTCCTCAAATACTGACCGGCTATCAACTAAATAATGTTTTACTTCTTTTCGTTCTTCTTGAGTGGCTTTGGCTGTTCCTACCGCAACCTCCTGATAGATTTGCATTGAATCACCAGAAACAATTTGTGCGTTAATTTTTTGTGCTAACTTGATTGCCAAATCCGTTTTACCAATTGCAGTCGGGCCTACGATTCCTAATACTTTTTTCATATAATTTACCTTTGCTAAAAAAACAAAAAAGCTTAAGAACATTCTCTTAAGCTTTATGACTAATATTTAGAAGCCTTAGTTCTACCATCCCATTGTGAGAATCCACCTTTTAACCAGTGGATAGAACTAAACTTTTTCTTATTTAAGAATCTTGCTGCTCTTAAAGTTAATGATAAAGAATCTGAATAGAGATAAACTGGTAAATCTGGACGAAGTTCACTATATTGATACTTAATCATTGTATAAGGCAAATTACGAGCACCATCAATATGTTTACGCTTAAATGGCTCTTTTTCTCTCAAATCGACGATTTGAGCTTTTCTCATACCTTTTTTAAATTCTTCATTAGTTAGTTCGCCACCGAGACGTTTAGCTTGAATCTTATTCCAAGCCCAAAAGATGGCGAAGACCACAATAATAGCTAATAAAACAACATCTAAAATTATTAAAAAGTCTTGCATTAGTTAAATCGTCCTTCTAAAAAACTTACAGTAATAATGATAACGCTAAAATTATTACGAATCTATATTTTTTTAGTATCTCCTCGACGTTCTTCAAGCTCGTGTTCTCTTGCCAAAATCATCTTTGCAACTAAATAATCATGTTTATCTAATAAATTGGTATGATAAATATTGTCCAATTCCAGCGCCATTAATTCAATATCCCAAATTCTTTTTCCGACATGAACCAACACACCATACTTTTTTAAGAGCTGCTGTACATCATATAAAGTTTTCATTTAAATGAAATCACCATTCCCTGTCTAATGGTCCAAATAATATAAATTACAGTGATAGCTAAGACAATAAACCTAACCTTATTGCTTATCTTCTTACCAGTTTTATCACCAAAAATAATAGTCAATAATGCTCCAGAAATTAATCCACCCAGATGTCCAAAAATATCAATATTTGGCATAAAAAGATCTAGGAAAAGATTAATAACTGCTAAAACAAAGGCCTGCTTACCAGCATAAACAATAAACGGATTATTACGGTGCATCATTGCTAATGATAAAACTGCCCCAAAAAGGCCAAATAATGCTGTTGAAGCACCAGCGGCGATTGTTTTATCATTCCCAAGAGCAAAGCTAAGTAAATTACCGCCAACCCCCGAAAGTAAATAAACAAAAAGAAAACGCGAGTGGCCCAAAATTGGTTCAATAATCATTCCCATATAATAAATCATGACAATATTAGAAACCAAATGCCAGATTCCAATATGTAAAAATTGAGCAGTAAATAACCGCCACCACTGATGACCAGCTGCAACTGCAACATCGTTCATAGCGCCAAATTTTAATAAGGTTGTAAGATTTTCTGATCCACCTGCAACAGTTTCAACAATAAACATAATGATGCAAATGAAAACTAGTGCAATCGTAACAAATGCTGGTGGAATATTACTCTTAATTCTTTGCATAGCTTCTCCTCTATTTTTAATTAACTGTAATTATCTGATCAACAGCAATATCAAAACTTTCGATAGGCCAAATTGCTTTATTAAAAATCATTTTTGAATTTGCTAGAGAAATTGTATGAGTGGCTGGGTGCTTTTTCAAAAAACGATCATAGTATCCGCCGCCAAAGCCTAATCGATAATTTTTTGATAAATCATAAGCTAACCCCGGAACGATAATTAAATCCAAATCATTGTTAATTCTTTCATTCTCTTGGTCTACTTCATAAACACCGAAGGCTGATTTACTCAACTTGGTTTGATAATCATACTTCACAAAATCCATGGTGTGCTCAGCACCCGGAATAATTTTCGCCAAGTATACTTCTTTGCCCAACTCCCATAGTCTCGCAATAATTGCTGATGTATCAACTTCAATTGGTAAAGAAATAGTCAAACCTATCGTATTTGAAGAAGACAACTCTTTTTGCTGAAATAACTTTTGGACAAGCAGATTATCTTCAATTTTCTTTTGTTCAGTAGTTGTAAATTGCGCTAAACGATCTTTTTGCTGTTTTCTGACTTCTTTTTTATTCATATTCGCCTTTATAACAAAAAATAGCAGGCATAAAACCTGCTATTTTGGTTTATTACTTAGTTTCACGGTGAAGTGTTACATGTCTTTCAACAGGGCAATACTTCTTCAAACTTAAACGTTCCGGATGCTTACGCTTATTCTTCTTAGATAAGTAACTTCTATCGCCACATTCGGTGCATTCCAAAATGATGTTATCTGCCATTACTTTCACCACCTACAAATTTAATATTCTGACTGTATTAGAATAGCATTTTTCTGACCATTTGACCAGTACTTTTTATTTATGAAGCTTAAAGTAATCTTGAACCATTGCTTTTGCGACTTGCAAAGTATATGTTCCTTCCCCATCTGGATCTAATCCTGGGAAAACAACAGCGATCGCAAGCTTAGGATTTTTTGATGGTGCATAACCAACAAAAGTAGCATTGATTAACTCGGGCGGATTCTTTTGGTTTGGATGATCAGGATCATAGTAAAATGTTTGCGCAGTACCAGTTTTACCAGAGATTGACGGCTTTACATTCTTAAGTGGGTGAGCTGTTCCCCAACCATTTGTACCATGAACAACTCGCCAAAATCCACTTCTAATTACATTTAAATCAGCACTCGTCCATGGAATCTGTTGTTGAATATTTGGCTTTTTGTTGTAATTGATATAAATCTTTTTACCATCATTACTTGTCTTACCAATTCCTTGAACAATATATGGTTGCAAACGATATCCACCATTAGCAATTGTTGATACATATTGAACCATTTGAATTGGTGTGTAGGCATCAAAGTTACCGTAGGCAAGGTCAAGTAGTGATCCTGAAAGAATCCTACCATTCTTAAAGCTCCGTCCTTCAATCCCTGAAACTTCACCGGGTAAATCGACACCAGTCTTTTGACCTAATCCAAACATATTAAAGTTTCTTCTTAAAATATTGAAGGAATTATCCGGCATTGAAATAAATTGTTTAGGAACATATTTTGCACCTACCCATTTCATCGCTAAGTGCATCATATAAATGTTACTTGAAACTTCAAGGGCAGTTTGCGCATCAAGTGCGCCAAAAGTTCCGATTGGATAAACTGATTTTTTGACAGGAGATCCAGGAAGATAAATGGCCGTATCCGGTAAGGTGTTGTTTGTTGGAGTAATGACGTTATTTATTAATCCACCTGCAACTGTCGCACCTTTAATTGCGGAACCCATTACAAATGATTGATTAATAACGCCTAAAGCATTATCAGTAGTTTTATTTGTCTTAGGATTATGATTCAAACCTGCAACCGCGAGTAATGCACCTGTTTTTGGATTCATTGCAATCGCATATGCACCATTAGAATAGCGAGCAGCTCCAGCAGCTAAAGCCGAACTATATACACGTTTAAGGGCAGCCTGAACTTGTTTTTGGTAGTTTGCGTCAATTGTCAACATCAAACTTGCACCGGGTTGTCCCTTATACACAGTTTTAGTCTGTTGAATTTTACCGTCACCCTTAGTATTAACCTGACTTTGCGATTTTGTTCCTTTAAGTAAGGCTTCATATTCTTTTTCCAAGTATGAAGTACCTACACGATCATTTCTAGAATATCCTTGTGATAAATAATACTGTAAATTATCACTTGGCAAACCACTTTTTTCTGTTGAAACAGAACCAATAATACTTTGAATAGAAGAGCCATTAGGATAAGATCTGTCCCAGTCTGTACCAATTCCTACACCAGGAAGTGATGACAAGTGTTCACCAACTTGAGCAATTTCTCGATCTGTTAGGCCTTTATTCTTAATATAAATTGTTGATAAGGTATAAGCACCAGAAATTTTATTAAAAATTAACGCTGCCGTTTTTTGCTTATCTGTAAAACGAATATTTTCTTTCTTAACTTCATTAGTTAAGTTTTGATTTATCTGAGCGGTTGTTAATTTCTCACTATCTTTTTGCGATTTTGGTAATTTAGCCTCTATTCTAGTAGAATTATCTTGATCTGCTAAATAATATTCAGCTAATTGTTCTTCAGTAGGTTTCTCATCTTTTAAAGTAATGTAATTACTTAAGGCATTAGAAATACTGTAAATTTGTTTAGTTGATGTTGATGCACCTTTAGTATAAGTAATCGCGTTATTAGCTTTATTACCAACTAATACGCGGCCTTTAGCATCATACATGACACCTCTTGGTACCTGGTTTGAAACCACAGTTGAATCATTTTGCGCAACTTCAGCTTTAAACCGAGAACCATAGGCAAGCTGTAAATATGCTAATTGACCAATCAATAAAGCAAACAGAACAAAGATAATACCCAAGATTATTTTCATTCTGATAGGCGTCGAGGCCTGCTTATTAGACCCTGTTCCGCTATTTTTTCTAAAATATTTCACATTTATCGTCCCTTACTAAAACTGCAATTATTTTAACAAAAACTATCATTTAATGCTATTAATCTCATTGGAGCTTAGATAAATTTTAATAATGTTAAACAAACGATTTTTTTCAACCAAAAGATTAGCTTATATCCTTAGCTTTTTATTACCATTTCTAAGTATTTTTATTTATTTTGCTATAAATCATTTTAACTTATTAACCGTGGACTTAGGTCAACAATATATCGATTTCTTGGCCTTTTTTCGGCAAAATTTTTTCACAAATCCACTTAAATTAATTTATAACTTTCAAAATGGGCTTGGTGGATCGATGATTGCCACTGATGCCTACTATTTGATGAGTCCATTTAATTTTGTGCTCTTTTTCTTTCCCAAAAGCCAGATAACTTTTGCTGTCTTAACTATTATCAGTTTAAAATTTGCTTTTTGTGGATTATCTTATTTTTATTACTGGTATCACCAAAAAAATTATGACGTTTTATATAGTTTAGCTGCCAGCTTCGCCTATGCCTTATCTGGCTACACCGTTGCTAACTATTTTAACTTGATGTGGCTTGATTCCGTAATTTTACTACCACTTTTGATCAATGCGATTGATGAAACCTTGCTTAATAAAAAAGATTCATTAATTCTAGTCACCTTTGCACTCTGGGTTACTAATTTTTATACAGGAATCATGGCTCTATTTTTCGGCCTAATTTATTTTATTAGCCAATTAATAATTAAAAAGAGAGATGTCCAAATCACTGTTATTCGCAAATATTTACTAAAAAGTATTGCTGGTAGTTTTCTTGCTAGCTTTATTTTGCTACCAGTATTTTTTGAACTTTTAACTGGCAAAGCACAAGTTGATTCGCAATGGGCAATCTCCTGGCAGTTTAATTTAGCAGAAGAATTAGGTAAATTTTCTTCTGCTAGTTATAACTATCACGAAATGGAAAGTGGTCTACCAAATTTATTCATGACAAGTGTCATGTTATTTGCAGTTGTCACTTATTTTTTAACAAAAAAAGTTGCCAATAGAGAAAAAATAGTTAACGGGATTTTATTAATTTTCTTCATTATCTCCCTTAGTTTCACACCTCTAGTTTTATTTTGGCACTTAGGACAAATGCCGATTTGGTATCCTGGACGCTTCAGTTTTGTACTTATCTTCTTCTGTCTTAATCTAGCAATGACCAGTTTAAAACAGCAAAGTTCATTTTTATTCTGGCAAAAAGCAGTCATCGGTATAGCAGCCATTGGATTGGTAAGCTATTGGACAATCGAGCACAAAGAATTTACCTATTTTTCTGATACTAGTTTAATTATTTCTACTCTTTTTATTGTTTTAACTTTATTATTCTTCTTTTTTATCTTTAATAAACATCATTTTGATAAATTATTTTTAGTTGGTATAACCGCAATCGAAGTTGTAGTAAATTTAATTCTTTCACTTAACAATATTTCTTTTCAAGAAAATAGAGATTATCAAAATTTTGCTAATAACCTTTCCCAGGTTACTAAATATAATCGGCAGACCGATGCAAATTTATACCGAACTGAAAAAATCTTTTCCCGTTCTGATGATGATCCCTTTACTGCCGAATATAACGGGATTTCCAATTTTAATTCAGTTACCAACCCCAACGTATTGAACTTTTTATCTCAGCTAGGTTTGCTGCATAATAGTAATTCGTATACCAACAATGGTGGCACGCCCATTACGGATTCATTTTTTGGCATTAAATATTACATTATTCCCAATTACGAACATAAATATATTCCTCAAAACCAACAAATGTATTTTGACAATAATAATGAACGTCTTGATGTCGACAATTACGAAACAAAAAAGCATTTTAAGCAATTAACTCTCTTAAAAAATAGTGGAGCTTTGCCGCTTCTTTTTACAACTGATTTTCATGATCAGCAATTAAACTTTGTCGATGATAACCCGGCACTAAATCAAAATAAACTACTTCAATATTTAACTAAAGCCAAAATTCAATCTTTTAAACTGGTTAATTGGCCAATGCCCAAATTGGAAAATCTAAAACAGCAAAACATTAATCATCGCTATCTTGTAAAAAATGCTGGTAAACAAGCTAATTTAACTTTCAACATTAAGCTTAAAAGTAATGATTCATATTACCTCAACATCCCAAGTGGAATTAATGAAGATGACATAGATCTTTTTGTAAATGACCAAAGAATTGATTTAACTTCACGCGATGATCAGGATCATTTAATTAATCTCGCTTCTAGGCAAAAAGGTCTTAATTTAAAAATTGTTTTTGCTTTAAAGCAATCAGCACTTGATTTTATTGACTTTAATCTTTACCGTTTTAACAATCAATTAGTTAAACGTTCTTTCTTAAGCCTTAATAAGAACCAACCTATTCCCCACATGAATTCTGCATTATCAATCAAGACAAATAACTTCAAATTAAGTAAGAAAAAGCAAGTCCTATCTACAATTCCATATAGTCATAATTGGCTTATCTTTGATAATGGTAAAAGAATTTCAACTAAAACTTTCGCAAAAACTTTTATCACTTTTAATTTAAATAAGGGTCATCATCAAATAACACTGATTTATATTCCTTGGCTTTTAATCCTGGGTATAATAATTAGCTTAATAACATTAATTGTTTTAAAGCTATATTTGTACTAAACTATTAGATATATTTTGTATTTGAATGAATGCGTTAACATTTTAATAGAAAGAAGAGTGAATTATGGCTCTAAAATATCAAATCGGTGTCGATGCTGGTGGTACACACTCAACTGCTATTGCATATGACATGAATGGCAAAGAATTAGACCGAGCTGAAGGTGGTCCAGGTCAAATTAATGCTGATTACGAGGGCGGGATCAACAATATTGCAGCTGTCATTAATGAGTTATTAAACAAAATTGATGGCGATTGTATGCGTGTTCTTGTCGGCATTGCCGGATTATCTGTTGTTGGCAATGCTCCTGAAGTAGCCGCAACTATTTCTTCTAGAATCAATAATTTGCCTACACGAGCAATCACTGACTCATTGTTAGCCTTATATAACGGCCTTGAGGGCGATGACGGTGCTTTAGTCATTGCTGGTACCGGATCAGTTTTTAATGGTTTACAAGATGGTCATTTAATTGCTGTTGGTGGTTATGGTAACATCCTTGGAGATGAAGGTTCTGGTTATGCAATTTCAGTTGCAGCCATGAAATCAGCTTTATTAAGTTGGGACAAGCGTGAAGAAAATGCTCTTATTCCAATGTTTACTGAACTCTTCAATGTTAAACAAATGGATGAATGTAATGCTAAATTCTACCGCATGGCAAACCATGAAGTAGCTGGGATGGCTGTTCATGTTGCTAAATTAGCTGATAATGGTGATAAAGATGCAACTAAGGTAATTAAAGATCAAGCTCATCTTTTGGCCCGTGATATTATCATTGGTCTTGATCGCTATGAAGATCCTAAGCCGATGAAAATTGCTCTTACTGGTTCTGTACTTGCCAATAATGAGATGATTCGTGGCTTAATTGAAGATGAAGTTAAGGAAAAATATCCTGATGCAATCTTTTCTATTTCTAATGGTGAAAATGCTCGAGGCGTAATTTTCGATAAAAGTAAAGATTATCGTTACTTTACCAACCACGAAGATAGATAATATTAAAAAGAGAAAAATAGCTTGGAATTGTTTATTCCAAGCTATTTTTCTTATTTTTTATTTTAAACTATCAAGATGTTCCTTAATTTTATTTGCCGAGTTAACTAGCTTTTGATGTTCTTCTTCGGTTAGTTTTAATTGAATTAATTTTTCAATTCCATCCCGACCAATAATCGCAGGATAACCAATATAAGTCTTAAATTCTGGATCATAGACTGAAATAGGCGCATACAAGCCTGCATCGCTAAATACTGCCTGAGTGAGCAAAACAGCACAAGTTGCAATTGCGTAACTAGTGTAGCCTTTTCCCTTTGCAACAATAAATGAATTTTTATTTGATTGTGCACTAATTTCTTCTTGATCTTTTTCACTAAAAAGTTGAAGTGCAATTTTGTTATTTACTCTCACGGTTGACCAAGCTGTAAATTGAGAGGACCCATGTTCACCTAAAACATAACCCTCAACATTATGCGGATCTTGACCTAATTTTTCGCCAACAATTCTTTGCATTCTCGCAGTATCTAAAAAAGTACCTGTTCCAAATACACGGTTTTTCTTTAAACCTGTAGTCTCCTGTAAAATTTGAGAAACAGCATCACAAGGATTAGAGATATTAATAATTACACCTTTGTAGCCTATCTCTTTTAACTTTTTACCTACTTCGCGGGCATTCTTGGCATTGATCTTAAATTCGCCAAAACGATCCCCGGTTTTAACTGTTGCAGCAATGTCACCAAAGGCAGTTATGACAACATCAGCATCTTTTAATGCATCCCAATCTTGCATTCTAACATTGACGTAATAATTATTTCTAGCTAGCGTATCGTGTAAATCATTATACTCTGCAGAAACTTTATCTTCATTCTTGTCTATTAAAACTAATTCATCAGCAATTCCATGTGTAAACAAACTAAAAGCAACGGTTGCGCCAACATGGCCCATTCCGATTATTCCAATTTTTCTCATTTCTAAATACCTTTCCTAAAAAAGCAAAAAAGATCAGGGATTACTCCTGATCTTTTTTAATTAAGCCTTAACTTCGTTGATAACAACATCAAATTTTCCACCAGGAGTGGTAATTGAAACAGTTTCACCCTTCTTTTTACCAATTAAAGCTTTGGCAATTGGGGAATCATTTGAAATTTTGCCATTTAACGGATCTGATTCATCACTACCAACAATAGTATATGTTTCAGGATCATCTTCGCCAACTTCAGTATAAGTTACAGTCTTACCGACAGCTACTTCATCAGGAGCAACTGCGTCAGCATCAACAACTTGCGCATACTTAAGCATTTCTTCAACTTGAGAAATTCGATCCTCAACATGACTTTGTTCATCCTTAGCTGCATCATATTCAGAGTTTTCGGACAAGTCCCCATATGAACGAGCAACCTTTATTCGTTTGATAACTTCTGGACGTTTAACTAATTTTAAATCTTTTAATTCTGCTTCAAGTTTTTCTTTACCTTCAGCAGTCATTGGAAATGATTTTTCTGCCATTGATTTATATACTCCTTAGCAATAAAAATAAACTCTTATGCACTGATCAATAATATTAATTTCCGTTTATAAAGTCAACCTTTATCTAATTTTTGCACATAAATCATCTTGAAGCGCAGCGGTGATCTTGTCCATCGCATTAGTTACAACTTCATCGGTTAAGGTATCATGTTCATTTAAGAAAGTTAAACTATAAGCTAAACTCTTCTTGCCAGGTTCAATATGACTACCTTCGTAAACATCGATTACTTTCAAATCATACAAATATTTACCGGCATTGACGTGAATTACATTTTCAATTTGAGCATTAGTTACTTCTTTATTAACAAGAATTGATAAGTCACGTTCAATTGCTGGGAATTTTGGTGCAGGCTTAGAAGTCATTCCTTTAGTTAAATGAGGAATAATTGCATCAAGATCTAATTCATAGCCGTAGATTTCTGCACTACGAAGTGCTTTATCAGCCATTGTTACTACATGAGCAACCATTCCGATCATTCCAATATATTCACCATCAAAGTAAATAGTTGCCGTTCTAGTTGGGTGCATACCATCAATTTCAGTTGCTTTATATTCAACTTTCGTTTGATCAAGACCAATGGCATCAAATAAGTCTTCAAGTTGACCCTTAACGTAGAAGAAATCGATCTTTTCATTCTTATGTTGCCAATTTTCATCAAAAGTCTTGCCTGTGTATAAAGTAGCTAAATGTTCATGCTCATTAAAACTGCCACCTTCATGATCATAAACTCGGCCTTGTTCAAACAAATGAAGTTCTTTTTCTTTACGAGCAAAGTTATAACTTGCTGCATCAACTAAGCCTGTCATCAAGTTTTCTCGCATAGTTGAGCGACTTGAATTAAGTGGCATTTGAACTTTAACCGTTTCTTTTGGATTAACAGTATAACGAACTGCCTTTTCTGGTGAAGTTAAAGAATAAGAAATAGCTTCCATTAATCCTTGTCCTTCAACCACTTGCTTAATTCGGCGCATCTTTGTTTCAAAATCTGAATATCCACCATTAGTTTCATCTAAAAGTGGTTGTGTCGATTTCAAATTATCATAACCATAGATTCGGCCAACTTCTTCCACTAAATCAGCAGGAATTGAGATATCCCATCTTCTATTTGGAACATGAACAGCAATATTATCGCCATCTTGATCAACACTGAAACCAAGACGATCAAAGATTTTAATCATATCTTCAGCACTAATTTCAGTACCTAAAACATGATTAATATAAGAAACCGTGGTCTTAACAACAACTGGTTCACGCTCAGTATCAGCAGCTTTAATGATACCTTCGTCTACAGTAGCATTTGTATCGTTTCTGAGTAAAAGGGCTGCCATATTAATTGCTTTTTCAGTAGCATCCCAGTTAATGCCTTTTTCATAGCGACTAGAAGCTTCTGTACGATTTGCATGACGAAGTGCAGCTTTTCTAACCAAAGTCGGATCAAAAATTGCTGATTCTAAAATCACATCCGTAGTGTCAGCAGTAATTTCTGAGTTAAGTCCGCCCATTACACCGGCCATCATTACTGGCTTTTCACCATCAGTAATAACGATGTCATTAGGATCAAGATCTACTTCTTTTTCATTTAATAAAGTAAGCTTTTCGCCCTTGTTAGCTAATCTAACCTCAAATTTACCATTGGCAAAAGTCTTGGCATCATATGCATGCATTGGTTGACCTGTTAGAAGCATAACGTAATTTGTCACATCAACAACATTATTGATTGGTCTAATACCTGCATTCCACAAACGTGTTTGCATCCATAAAGGACTTTCGCCAATTTGGACGCCAGAAATTTTTCTTAAATAAAACTTAGGTGCCAATTTAGTATCTACTTTAACATTAAGAGAATCAGTCCAGTCTGGGCCATCTTCCTTTAAGACAACATCTTCTACCTTAGGCTTTTGATCAACAATAGCACCTACTTCATAAGCAGCACCTTCCATTGACAAAGTATCTGCTCGATTAGGAGTAATATCAAAGTCTAAAATATAGTCATCCATTCCCAAAGCATGGTATATATCATCGCCTGGTTTAACATCGGAATCCTTTGGAAAGACGAAAATGCCATCAGCATATTTCTCAGGAACAACACTGTCGCTGAAACCAATTTCTTGGAGTCCGCAGATCATCCCAAAACTTTGCATCCCACGAATTTTGCCCTTTTTAATCTTTTCATTACCAGCAATTCTAGCACCGTGTAAAGCCACAATAACGTCTTGATCAGCAGCTACATTTGGAGCACCACAAACAATTTGCAATGGCTCATCTTCGCCAACATCGACATGAGTCAAGTGAAGGTGAGTACCTTCAACAGCTTCACAATCAACAACATGACCTACAACTAACTTTTTTAGGCCTTCTTCAGGATGAGTAACAGAGGCAATTTCAACACCAGTTCTTGTAATCTTTTCTGCTAAATCCTTTGGCTTTTCATCTACATCGAGAAAATCTTGTAACCAATTATATGAAACTAGCATTAATCTTCCTCCTTACGGAATTGTCTTAAGAAACGAACATCATTTGTATAGAAATCACGAATATCATCAATGCCATATTTAAGAATTGCAAAACGATCTAATCCTAGGCCAAATGCAAATCCACCATAAGTCTTTGAATCGATACCTGCATTTTCCAAAACATTAGGGTGAACCATACCGGCACCTAATACTTCGATCCAGCCAGTATATTTACAAATTGGGCAGCCTTTACCATCACAGTTAAAGCAAGATACATCCATTTCAACTGATGGTTCAGTAAATGGGAAGTAACTTGGACGAAGTCGGGTCTCACGATCTTGTCCAAAGACATGCTTAGCAATTAATTCAAGTGTCCCTTTCAAATCACTCATTGTGACATTCTTATCAACGACTAAACCTTCCATTTGCATAAATTGGTGAGAGTGAGTAGCATCATCGTCATCACGGCGATAAACTTTACCAGGTCCGACCATTTTAAGTGGTCCTTTTGAAAAATCATGTTTTTCTAGAACTCTTGCTTGGTCACCTGAAGTTTGTGTCCGCAATAAATCTTCACCATCAATATAAAAAGTAGCTTGCATGTCACGAGCTGGGTGATCCTTAGGCAAGTTCATCATTTCAAAACAATAATGATCTGTTTCAATTTCTGGACCTTGAACAACTTTATAACCCATTCCAATAAAGTATTTTTCAAGATCATCTAAAATAACGTAAATTGGATGCTTAGAACCTACAGCTTGTTTACGTCCAGGAAGAGTTACATCAACTCTTTCCTCCTCCATTTTCTTAGCAATAAGGACTGCTACTAACTTTTTCTTAGATTCATCAAGTTGATTATTGAATAAATCACGCAATTCATTAACTTTTTGTCCAACTTTACGACGGTCTTCAGGTGCAACTTCACGCATTGAGTGCAAAATCTTAGTTAGTTCACCTTTTTTACCAACAAGTTCTACTCGAACATCATTGAGCTTCTTTTCATCAGAGGCTTTTTTGATTTCTTCAAGTCCCTTTTGACGGAGCTCTTTTAATTTATCAAATAAGTCCATTAACTTTTCCTTTCAAACAAAAAAAGCTTCATCCCAAAAGGGACGAAGCTTCGCGGTACCACCCTAGTTTAGGTATAAAAAACCTACACTTTTGTTTTCGTTAACGGTGAAATACCGGAATTGATTAGATCCTACTCCCAAGATGAAATTCATAAGTCTTAACAATGATCCTTTTTGCAGCTTATAAAAAGATCTCTCTTTTAAAGTAAAACTTACTACTAGTCTTGATCTCAGTAATTAACTACTAGGATAATTCATTCTAATTTAATTTGCAAGCCCTTAAGCCCACTTATCAGCCCAAGCATGAACTGAGTCAAAAACAGGTTCTAAGGCCGCACCCTTCTTAGTCAAGCCATAAGAAATAATCCCAGTTTTTTGATCAACAGTCCTTTTAATAATTTTAGCATCTTCAAGTTCTTTTAATCTTTCAACTAAGACACGATCAGAGCAAGCTTCAACTGAATGAGCTAAATCCTTAAAACGCATTTCCTTAGTATCACACAAAGAACAAATAATTAAACCATTCCATTTTTTACCGATTATCTGAAAGGCATTAATAAAATGGTTACATAATTCATAATCTTCTGGATGTTTACACCCACAGTCATTGATGCTCTTTTCTTTTACTCCTTGAGCCATTGTGTACCTCCTGCAAAACAAGTTATTTTTTATATTTCATTATAATAATTATAAATAAATCACTTACTAAAAACAAGCAGATTGATTTATGCAAAATGATAAATCATAATTCCCGCAGCAACAGCAGCATTGAGTGATTCTGCTTTACCATAGATCGGAATATACATTTTATCATCACATAATTCAGCTAATTGCTTATTCACACCATGAGCCTCGTTACCGATAACTAATCCAAGTTGCGGTATTTTAGCAAATTCTGGCAATTTTTTTGCATTAACATCTAACATGCTAGCATATACAGGAATATCTGATTCATGAAACTGCATAATCGTTTCACTTAAATCTTTAATAACCAAGTCAACGTGAAATTGACTTCCTTGCATCGCTCTTTGGACTTTGGGATTATATAAATCAACACTTTCTGGTGATAATATCACGCCGTTAAAGCCTGCAGCATCAGCTGTTCTAATTATTGTGCCGACATTACCTGGATCTGCTAAATTATCTAATAGCACCCATTTACCATAGTTAAAAGAGAATTGTTTTGGTTGGGCAATACGTAACACCAAAAAGATCTCTTGCGAATTTTTAGTTGAACTTAAATGACGAGCAATTGCTTTGTTAATTAAAATGATATTCTTAGCTTCTATATCGATTCCATATTCTTCAGCTTTACTTAAAGCAGTATCAGTTGCTAACAAATACAAAAGTTTTTGTTTAGCTTTTAAAGCTTCTTCAAAAAGATGAAACCCTTCAATTAAGTACATTCCTGTTTCTTCACGATATTTCTTTTTATTTAGTTTTTCAATTTCTTTGATAAATTTATTATTGACTGAACTAATCTGTTTCATCTTTATACCCCTTTTCTTTAAACTCTATTTTAAATGACATTTACTAAATTGAACATGTTAGAATCAAAGATAGTATACGAAAAAGGAGAGATTTAATGGAAACTTGGAAATTAATAGTTAGTGGTGTAGTTCAAGGAGTAGGTTTTCGCTGGAGTGTTCAAAATTTTGCTAAATCTCTTAAACTTAATGGAACTGTTAAAAATAATCCTGATTCAACAGTGACAATTACTTTGCAAGCCCCACGCAAAGCGGTTAGACAATTTATTCAAGAATTGCCCCAACACATATCTTCTTTTGCCAAAATTAAAGATATTGAAACAGAAGAGCTAACAGGGGTAGAAAAAATGCATGATTTTCATGTATTATATTAAGGTCAACTAGAAAATATAAATAGGTGGTCTTAATGAAAAAATATCGTAAATATCTGGGCTTGCTTGCTCTTGTCGTTTTGGTGGCATTAATTGTAACTGGATGTTCTAGTGGAAATCCCCAAAAAGGAATTCCACCACATGGAGGAATATACGGCTGGATTTATACATGGATTGGTATTCCACTACAAAATGTCATGATTAAAACTGCACAGGCAATTAAAGGAGCAAACGGTGCTGGTTGGTCAATTGCTATCATTACTTTAGTAGTAAGAACCATTTTATTACCACTGATGTTAATCCAGCAAAAAAAGAGTGTGACACAACAAGAAAAAATGTCCCGCCTTCAACCACAAATGAAGTTAATTCAAGAAGGCATGAAACACAAGCGGTTGTCACCAGCGCAACAAATGCAATTGACTAACTGGCAACGAGAACTTTACCAAAAGAATCATGTTTCTTTAACAGGCGGAATTGGATGTCTTCCAATTTTAATCCAAATGCCAATTATGATTGGTATTTATTCTGCTGTTGCCTACTCTTCTGTCTTACGTCACGCAACCTTCTTTGGTATTTCTTTGAATAATAAGTCAGTGGTGTTAGCAATCGTTGCGACAGTCTTTGCTGTTATTCAAGGTTACATTTCCTTAATTGGTGTACCTGAAGAACAAAAGAAGACGATGCAATCAATGATGTTTATGAACCCAATCATGACTTTATTCTTCAGTCTTTCCTTCTCTGGTGCGTTAGCTTTATATTGGGCAGCCGGTAACTTAGTTTCTATTGTTCAACAGTTAATCGTTACCTTTATTATTACCCCAAGTGAAAAGAAGAGAATTTCAAACGAACTAAAAGAAAATCCAATCGAAGTAGTTGTTACTAAGAAGGATTTAGATGATCTTTTCAATGGAAAAACTTCAGCTAAAGAGCAAAAGCATACTTCTGCTTTACATGAAGATCTACGCAAACGTAATCAAGGAAAACAAAATAGAAAATAATAAATATTAAAAAATAACCTGTGGAGCTTATTGCTTCTCAGGTTATTTATTTATAGTATTCCTTTTGGCTTATTGTCTCGTGTTTTCGCCTTTAATTCAGCTGCTTTTTTCTTGGACAAAACCGGAAATGCAATCTTGAACTGACTTCCTTGACCCTCTACAGAATCAACACTAATCTCACCACGATAACTGGTTACTAACTTTTGAGCAATTGATAAGCCTAAGCCATTACCACCCTTTTCTCGGGTTCTGGCCTTATCTACACGATAAAAGCGATTGAAAATCTTTTTTTGATTTTCTTTGGAAATTCCTTCACCAAAATCTTGGACAACAACTTGAACCGTATCTTGAGTAACTCCTGCTGAAATATTAATTTGTTTACGATCAGTTGAATATTTTATTCCATTATCAATCAGAATTACTAATACTTGTTCAAAATGTCCTTGATACATCTGAATTTCTGTTTCTTGTGGTAAATCATCTAGATCTAGTTGAACATTAAAATCAGGATGCACCATTTGCATATTATTTGCAACTCGCATCAAAACAGCATTAACATCAGTAACTTCATTTGGATATTGAACATCAATTTGCTCAGCTCGTGTTAAATCGAGCATTTCTTGGATCAAATGTTTCATTCGATCCGCTTCCTGGACAGAGGCAGTGATTGATTCATCCAGAATTTCAGGATCTTTTTTACCCCAACGAGAAAGCATATTTAAATGTCCTTCGATCACAGCGACAGGCGTTCTCAATTCATGAGACACATCACTGACAAATTGCTTTTGTTGATCGATATAACCTTGCATTCGATCAAGCATTTTATTAAAAGCAATTGCTAAGTCCTCTAATTCATCTTTTCGGTGTAAATTCTCGATTCTAACTGCACTGTTTGGATCTTCATCCACTTTTTGTGCAATTTTTGCCATTTTCTTAATTGGTCTAACCACATCTTTAACTACAATATACGAAATCAACGTGAAAAGAATAATTGCAAAAATTGAAATCAGCAGCATCCAATGCAACAAGTTTTTCATTAAGTGATTATAATTTGTCATTTTATTAGAAACAATGACATAACCAATAGTTTTTCCCGTACGAATTGATTTAATTCGATGAGAAACTAATAAACTAGTGTCGTGCGGTACGATGTTAATTTTATTCCAATTAGTATTTCCACTAAATTTATGATATGGCGGAATCTTATCACCATTTGAAAAGACAATTTCTCCATGTAAATTATATACGGCAACGTTTATATCCGGATTAGAAATAGAAGAGATTAAGTCATCATTAAAGGTATTTTTTGCCTGACTTCGACTTATATTCGGTTCATCTTCTAATACTCTACGCGTACTAGGAGATAAATTTGGAACTACATTCGAAATTTGAAGTTCACCTCGTATCACATTAAGTGAATTATCAAGCGTGGCAACTACTTTATTTGATACTTCTTCTTGTTGATGAATTGCTTGTTGACTAACAGTTGAATATATAACAATTGAAAAAATAAGAAAAGAGACCGTAATCGTCAATGAAACGATACTTACCCATCGCACTATTAACGATGAATGCTTGGTCTCTTCTTTTTTGGTTCTTTTACTTTTCATCATCTTCATCTCTTACCATGTAGCCTGTACCGCGAACGGTCTTAATATATGAAGATTTTCCAGGTACGTCAATTTTATTACGTAAATAACGGACATAAACTTCAACTACATTGGTTTCAATATTGGATTCTGGCCCCCAAATTTTATTCAATAGTTGATCTCTGCTAACAACATTATTCTTGTTACGAATTAAAGTCATTAACAAGTTATATTCGCGCTTAGTAAGATCAACAACTTTACCATCAGCACGGTGGACAATTCTATTAGCTGTTTCAATTGTCATATCCTTAAATTTAACAATTTGTTGCTTAGAAACAGTTGCACTTTGCACTTCTTTTTCAATCTTAACTCGACGTAAAACAGCACGTAAACGAGCTAATAATTCTTCGATTGCAAAAGGCTTAATAATATAATCATCTGCACCGTGATCCAAACCTGAAACTCGGTCGATAACTGAATCTCTTGCAGTCATCATAATAATTGGAGTGGTCTTTGATTGACGAACGCGACGAGCAATTTCAAGACCATTTAAGTCTGGAAGCATTAAATCAAGTAAAATTGCATCAAAGTTTTGATTTAAAGCTTCATCTAAACCCTTACGTCCATTGTTTTCAATAACGGTCTCATAATTTTCGTGTTGTAATTCTAATTGTACAAAACGAGCTAAATTTTTTTCATCTTCAATAATCAGAATTTTTGCCATTGCGTCTTCAGTTCCTGTTCATAAAATACTTTTAATTTAAGTTAAATATTAATAAATGTTTCATAATTAAAGGATACTTTAAATAAAGCGTAAAAACAAGAAAAAAAGATTATTACTTTGACTTAAAGTCTAGTTATTTTCCTTCGTTCTTTTGATCATTATTTAAAAGAACCTTTAATTTTGCAAAAGCTGGATTTATTTGATTCTTCTTTCCTTCATCAAAAGTTTTTTCAGAAATTACTTCCCAACCTTTTCCTTCAGGGTAAATATCTTTTTTCTTTTCTTCAGGAGTTAAAATTGTAGTTGGAATATTTAGTAAAACATTATCTTCAATTGCTGTTTGCAAGTCAATTTGATCATTGCTGATTTTTACGATTGGATCAGTGTTTTCTTCCAATTCTTCTTTAGTGGGTTTTTCTTGACTATAATTTTCAGTAAATGAAAATTCTTCATGGAATTTAACCGGCTTTAAACTCCGACTTGATGGCACAACCAAATCTGCAACAACTTTAAAGTTTCCAGTAACATATGGTTCATCAAAGAATAAATCACCTGTTACATGAATATTACTTGCTTCAAAAAGTAATTTTTCACTTCTTTTCAAAAACTCTGGACGAACTT
The DNA here is from genome assembly GCA_018883635.1 of Candidatus Lactobacillus pullistercoris. Lineage (GTDB taxonomy): Bacteria > Bacillota > Bacilli > Lactobacillales > Lactobacillaceae > Lactobacillus > Lactobacillus pullistercoris. Next base: position 6,155 of record JAHLFT010000064.1, on the reverse strand, counting down.
CAACATCCCGATCAATATGAGTTAATGGTGCAGAACTATTTTTTATTCTAGAAAAATTTAATGTTAACATCTTATACCTCGCTTGGACGTTGACCAAAGTTTTGATCAACATGCATTATTTGTTCAAATAACCGATCTACTCTAACCTGTATAGCAATCGAACCAGACTTAGAATTTCTTTTATCAATCTTTGAAACTATTTCAGCAGATAATTCTTTCCGTTTTTCTTTTAAATATTGCCGACCAATTTTACTAAAACCTAACAAAGTTAAAGATTCATGATTAAAACTAGCAATCATATCTTCTTGAGTAACATTGAGAAGCACATACAAACACAGTCTTCTTAAACGCGAATACGTATAACGCTTTGATTTAATTCGTCTCAAAAATTCAGTAAAATCCTGGGCTAGATGAATTTCAGCTTTCATTTTATATTCAAGCCCTTCACTCATTTGATATATTTTTTGCAATTCAGAAATAGATGAAGATTCAATCCGATATTTTAGAAATGCAAATAATATATTCCAGTTAGGGTAACGCTCTTGGCTGGCTAATTCCTTTGCCTCACCTTTAGGCAACCAATTCTTTAATTGACTTTTATCTTCATCATGTAAAAGTAAATTTCTAATCGCACTTGCACTTTGAACAATTCCATTGCGCTTTAATAAATCATCATGATTAACTCCAATTCGATTAATTGGATTTAAATTCATGGGTGAACCAAGGTTATAATTAGCCACAGCGTAAGCTAAGCCCAAAATTGCATTAGGTGCATTAACTTCATACCCAACTTCGCGAGCAACCATTTGATTATATTGAGTTGAATAAGTTTGACTATAATCTTTAAATTGCATTGATTTAGGTGGAATTTCTGCAATTTTTTTACCCAAATAGGCAAAATTTAAATTTGCATTTTCTACTCCAAAAACTAAGTTTTCAACGCCAAGAGCTTTTAAAGCAGAAACAGAACCAAGAGCAAATAAATCAGCAGGTTCAACTGCAGTTGAAAACGGCATCTCTAATACTAAATCTGCTCCAGATTGCAAAGCAGCTTTAGCACGAGACCATTTACTCATAATCGCCATTTCACCACGTTGAACATAATTACCTGACATTAGAACAATAATCGGATCTTTACCAGCAATTAATCTTGCTTGATTTAGCAAAAATTCATGTCCACTATGAAAAGGATTATATTCAGCTATGATTCCAACGACACTCATAATTTAGTCTTCCTTAATTTCCATTTTCTTGCCATTTGCCCATAATTTTTCCAAATTATAAAAGTCACGGGCTTCTCTAGTAAAGATATTAACGATTACATCACCCAAGTCTAAAAGTAACCAGTTAGAATCTCTAGTTCCTTCAATTCGGTAATCGGTATAGTCGTTCTTGTGAGCTTCATCAATTATCGTATTAGCAATTGCGTGTAATTGACGATTCGAGCCAGCACTAGTACTTACATAATAATCAGCTAAAATGCTAACACCTTGCATATCATAAACTTCAGTGTCTTCACCATGACGATCACTAATTGCTTTTAAAGCAAAATTTAAAACATCAGTATTCTTCAATTTATTCTCCTTACTTTTTAATGCTCCATACATTGTATGCTAACAATGTACGTGGATAAATTTTATTTCTTTGTTCAATTAAAAATTCTAAAGTATGCGCAAGTTGATAACCAACACCGGCATCTAAATCTTCAAAGGTAATTTTTCGCGCTTGATCAACACCTGGAAAATCTCTACCAGGTTCAATAAAATCAGCCATAAAGACAATCTTATCAAGAACTGTCATTTCTGTATCGGCAGTTGTATGTCGCCAAACGGCTTGTAAAATTTCTGGATCAGTTATTTTCAAATCTCGTTTAATAAAATATGTTCCGACAATTCCATGCCAAATTGCGCGATTCCAATTTAAGAGATCCTTGTCAAAATCTTGCTCTTTAATTACTTTTCGATATTCTTCTATTGGAACTTGTTTAGCATAATCATGTACAAAACCGGCTAAAGCTGCTTTATCTTCATCATAATTATTTAACTTAGCTAATTTACGAGAAGTTTCACTAACGCGTACGCAATGTGCAAAACGCTTCTCATCCATATTAGCTTTTTCCTTAGCTACAATTTCATCACTTGATAATGGTGAATAAGTCTCTTTAAAAAACAACTTAGTCACGATAAAGCCCCTTTTCTTCTATATACTCTCTGACTGCTTCAGGTACCAAATAACGAATTGAAGTTCCAGTTGCAACTGAACGTCTAATAGCAGTCGAAGATAATCTAATATCTGGCGCATCCACCCAAATCATTGGATATTGAGGTTCTTGTGGATAGCCAGGGCGCCGGATTCCCACGAGCGTAACCATTTTAGCAAGTTCACCAGGTTCTTTCCAAGTTTGAAAACTATTAACCTGATCACTTCCCATAATCAAGTAATAATTATTTTGCGGTGCATTTTTCTTTAAATATCGAACTGTATCTACAGTATAAGAAATTCCGCCACGAAATAATTCTAATAATTTCACTCTAAATCTTGGATTATCTCTCGTAGCTAAATCCAACATTGTAGCTCGATCCTTAGCGGAAGTTAACGGTGCATCTTTGTGCGGTGGAATATTATCAGGAATAAACCAAACTTCATCCAAACGCAGCTTTGTCATTGCCTGTTCTGCGGCAACTAAATGGGCTAAATGAACTGGATTAAAGGTACCTCCCATAATACCAATTTGCTTGCCTTCAATGTTTTTATCCATAGCTAATTTAGGTTGTGCTATAGGTTTTTTCTCAATACATTTTGTATTAGACATTTTTAACCTCTAAATTAAAGCTCTTCTTAATCCTAAACCAATTTTATCTGGAGTATATGTCTTTACTAAGCAACCTTCTGGAACGGTAATAAAGCCGATTCCACCAAATAGGAGATCACTCTTATATTTAGTAAGAAACTCCAGACCTTTTAGGTTAGCTAAATAATTTTCACCTGTTGGTGGTGTCAAAAGTTCGCCAACGTGCTTTTGATAAAATTCATCTGCTTTTGCCGTTTTAGTACGGTGAAGTTTAACTCCACGTGCAGTATAAATGGTGAAACTAGTTGATTCACCTTTTAGATAATCAATTCTACCCAGTCCACCTAAAAAGATAGTATTACCTGGAAGTAGTTGATAAGTTGCAGGTTTTAATGACTTTTTAGGGGAGACTAACTGCAAATCCTTCGGCGTCAATCTAGCTGACAATTGATTGTCACTCATTATTCCTGGTGTATCTACTAAGAAATGTCCATTATCAAGTGGAATTTCAATCCGATCTAATGTTGTTCCGGGAAAACGAGAAGTTGTGATAACATCTTTGACATCACCCATTTTATCAATGATAGCGTTAATCAAAGTTGATTTTCCAACATTTGTCATCCCCACAAAATAAATATCTTGATCTTGGGATGCCTTATTTAAATATTCAATTAATTCATCCAAGTATTTTTGGCGTTGCGCACTGATCAGAAAAATTTCTTTTGGAAAAAGACCCATTCGATTAGCTTCTTGCCGCATCCAATCTTTTATTTTGCTCTTTTTAGAATTAAGTGGAAACAGATCAAATTTATTTCCGACCAGAATAAAGTCATTATTACCAACGAAGCGCTTAAGTGAAGCTAAAAGTGAATTTGAAAAATCAAATAAATCTACAACATTGACGATTAACGCTTTCTTTTCTGATAATGAATTTAATAAAGCTAAGAAATCATCATTATTTAATTCAACAGGCATTATTTCATTGTAATGGCGTAAACGAAAACAACGCTGACAATAAACACCTTTTTCTTCGTTTTCAGTTGCTTTTTTTAACGCACTTTTTGGTAAGTAACCAGCTTTTTGTGGATCCTCTGCTTGTAAAGTTGCTCCACAACCTATGCAAATAATTTCATTATCCATTGTTTAAAGTCTCCTTAAAGGTTACACGATGTGACAAAGATAAAAAGAAGAAAATTATTTTTTCAAGGAATCTATTAATCCTTGTATTCCATTTATCTGTTTCAACCAAAGGCTTTACTAAAACTGTTTCTACTCCAGCTAAATTGCCAGCCTGCATATCAGTAATCAATTGGTCTCCAACCATCATAACTTGCTTTTTATTTAAGCCTAAGCTTTCTCTTTCTTTCGTTAAAGCAAAAGGCAGAGGCTTCTTTGATTTTGCAACAAAAGCAATACCATATGGATCAAGAACTTTACCAACACGCTCTGCATTATTATTTGAAATAACCACAAGTTTAATATTAGCAGAAGCTAGGCGTTTATTTAATTTATCCATTTCTTGCGCTGTTTCAAATTTATTCCATGCTAATAAAGTATTATCTAAATCTGAAAAAACGGCCGCGATTCCCATACTTTTTAATTTCTCAGTATCTAAATGATAAATAGTATCAATTGTATATTTGGGGCGAAATAACATTCTTTAATTCCCTTCATTAAATTACTAATCTAATATTATCAGAAAAGGCAGCATTTTGATAAATTTTTAGTTACAAAAAAAGCTGGGAAATCCCCAGCCTTTCTTATTTTATTAATTTAATGCTTTTTTAGCAGTATCAGCTAACTTAGCAAAAGTTTCTGAATCGTTGTAAGCAATATCAGCAAGCATCTTACGGTTCATATCAACACCAGCAAGCTTTAAGCCGTGCATCAATTTTGAGTAAGAAATATCATTTTGTCTTGCAGCTGCATTAATACGAGCAATCCATAACTTTCTGAATTCGCTCTTACGTCTTCTACGATCGCGGAATGCGTACTTGTAGGAAACAAACAATTGAGTGCTTGCTGCCTTAAATTGCATATGCTTTGCGCCACGGTAACCCTTGGCAAGCTTCATAACCTTCTTACGACGTTTACGTGTTACAGTTCCACCTTTAACTCTTGGCATCAGAAATTCCTCCTAATATCGTTATCGTTCTTTGTTATAAATTAACGCATTTGGGAAAGCATCTGTTTGATGCGCTTCATATCACTGCGTGAAACCATAGCAGCTTTTCTCAAATGACGACGTTGCTTCTTAGTCTTACCGTGGAAACGGTGACCAGTAAATGCGTGATGACGCTTTAAACCACCATTAGCAGTTCTCTTGAAACGCTTAGCTGAAGCGCGGTGTGTTTTCATTTTTGGCATAGTTAAAATTCCTCCAATTAACTAACTTTTATTCTTGTCTTTTTCACTCTTAGGTGCAAGCATTAAGAACATTGAACGACCTTCCATCTTAGGTCTACTAATGACATTTGCAATGTCTGAAGTTGCATCTGCCATCTTCTCAAGTACTTGTTGTCCTAATTCTTTATGAGTGATAGCTCGACCTCTGAAGCGAATTGAAACACGAACTTTTGCTCCTTCTTTAGTAAGGAACTTCTTAACATGTTTCAACTTGGTATCAAAGTCGTTGCCTTCGATTGTTGGACTCAAACGAATTTCCTTGACACTAACAGTCTTGGACTTTTTACGTGATTCCTTCAACTTCTTTTGTTGTTGGAAACGATACTTACCATAGTCCATAATTCGAGCAACGGGTGGCTTAGCATTAGGTGAAATCAAAGCCAAATCTAAACCTGCATCACTAGCTTGACGCATAGCTTCAGCCTTAGATACAACACCTAATTGCTTACCATCTTCATCAATTAAACGAACTTCGCGAGCTCGGATACGTTCGTTTAAAATTAAACTTCGTGGTATGATTCTTCACCTCCATGTTAATTTGAGGACAAGAAAAAGGCGGGATAAGTAGCCCCACCTTTAATCAACAGAAAATATCGATCAGCCCAGAGGTTTATTAACTTAGGCGAGAAGCGGGAGCTTCTTCTTGTTCTCAACTAGTAGTAGTATACTCGCTTAACTTATTCTCGTCAATACGTGATTTTACTTTTCACGTGAGTATTGTGATTAATAAGCGATAAAGTTTTAAGTGTTATTAAGCAATAATGTCCCAAGTAATTAGTTTATGTCATAATCTCTGTTATTGGAGGTTATGGCAATAGTGAAAAGGATTGATTTAACTATGAAGTATGAAGAACAATACCAGACAATTAAAGAAGTAGTAGATCATAATGGAAATAAGAAAAGAGCTGCCCTGAAGTTAGGAATCTCCATTAGACAGCTCAATCGCAGAATTAAACAA
>JAHLFT010000063.1 GCA_018883635.1 Candidatus Lactobacillus pullistercoris | reverse complement strand
GTTTATATAACTTACCAGACTTTTGATAAATTGCTTTGACTTTTTTATTGTAACGTAAAGCCACCTTTTTTGCATCCGTTTGCAATTCGATTGATGCACCATTTTTCACTCTAGACCATTGTGCCGAAGTTAGATCATGCGCCTTATAATCTGTGAAAAAAGCTTCGATTGGTTGAATTAAATCAGCAATATCTTCAACATTTGCCTTCACCTCTTCAAAAGTTACTGCCTGGCTAATATTAAAGCCTGAACTAGCAGTTCTTTGCAATTTGGTCATGACAGCAGGTTGATCAAGTTTTTCACCTAAATCATTAACTAAACTTCTAACATAAGTCCCTTTGCTACATTTGATTTTAAAGGAAAATTCTTCTTGACCTTTTTCTGAATTAAAAACAGGTTCATCTACTAATTGATATTCAGTAATATTTACTTTTCGCTTAGGTCTTTCAACAGAGATCCCTTCTCTAGCATATTCATATAATTTTTTGCCCTTAACTTTAACAGCTGAATAAATTGGTGGTACTTGTTCAATATCGCCTAAAAAAGTATTCATTGCCTTTTGAATGGTTTCTGAAGCAAAAGGCGTAGTCATCTTCTTCTCGGAAAGAACTTTTCCATCTAAATCATACGAATCCGTTGCATAGCCAAACAAGCCTTGTCCTTGATATTCCTTAGGGCGCTGATGCATTAATTCAATTAATTTTGTAGCTTGTCCAATTGCAATAGGCAATACACCTGTAACTTCTGGATCTAAAGTCCCAGCATGTCCCATCTTTCTAATATGCAAAATTTTGCGTAAATGATAAACGACATCAGCACTTGTCATTCCCGCTTCTTTATTGATTACCAAAACTCCATTTAACATAATTTAATCCTTCTAATAAAAAAAGCGCCTTAACGGCGCTTTTTCTTTAATTGTTTCGTTCAGCATCTTGCTTTTTAACTTCGGCAATTAAACGATCAATCTTTGAACCGTACTTCACTGAATTATCACGTTTAAAAATCAATTCAGGAACTTTGTAGACTGTTAAAACTTGACCAAGCAAATGTCTCATCATACCTTTTGCTTTTTCAAATCCTTCAGCTACTTCTTCTTCCTTCTTAGGATCTTCACTTAAAATACTATAATATACAGTGGCATAAGATAAATCGTTTGTACATTCTACCGCAGTAATCGTAACGTCACTCAAACGTGGATCACGAATATTTTTACGCAAGATTTTTGTTAATTCGCGGAGGATTTCTCCTTCAACACGACCAATTCTGTGTTTCATAATGTCCTCCTAATCAAAATTTACTTAGGCTCAACTTGTTGCATTTCGTAAACTTCGAATTCATCGCCAATCTTAATATCATTGTAGTCCTTGATAGTTAAACCACAATCATTTCCTTGCTTAACTTCCTTGGCATCATCTTTAAATCTCTTAAGTGAAGCAATTTCACCATCATATTTAACGATACCATCACGAATTACACGGATCTTCGAATCATTCTTAACGACACCTTTATCGACAAATGAACCTGCAATTGTACCAACTTTTGAAACCTTCCAAGTTTCACGAACAGTAAGGTTACCAATAACCTTTTCTTCATAAGTTGGTTCAAGCATACCCTTCATTGCGGAAGTCACATCATCAATTGCCTTGTAAATAACACTGTAAAGACGAATGTCGACTCCTTCACTTTCAGCTTGGGATTTTGCCGTATTTGTTGGACGGACATTAAATCCGATGATAAAGGCGTTAGAAGCACCTGCTAAGGTAACATCTGATTCATTAATTGCACCTACACCGGAGTGAATAACGTTAACACGGACACCTTCGACATCAATCTTTTCAAAGGATTGTTGCAAAGCTTCAACAGAACCTTGAACATCTGCCTTAAGAACAATGTCGACTTCCTTCATGTTCTCTTTCTTCATTGTATCAAACAAGTTATCAAGAGTTACATGAGTTACATTTTCACGTTGCTTTTGCAAAGCTTGTTGAGCTCTTTGTTCACCAACTGAACGAGCAGTCTTTTCATCATCAAAGACAACTAACTTATCAGCTGACACTGGAACATCATTTAACCCAGTAATTTCGACAGGCATTGATGGCGTTGCCTTCTTAACTTGACGACCACGATCATTGGTCATTGTTCTAACACGACCAAAAGTATTACCTACTACAATTGGATCACCAACATGCAATGTTCCTTCTTGAACCAAAAGATCGGCAACGGAACCACGACCACGTGATAAGTGGGCTTCAATTACAGTACCAATAGCCTTTTGATTTGGATCTGCTTTAAGTTCCATCACGTCAGATTGAAGTAAGATCATTTGAAGTAAATCATCAACATTTTGACCAGTTTTAGCTGAAATATTAACGAAAATAGTGTCACCACCGTAATCTTCAGGGATCAAACCATATTTCATCAATTGTTCAGTAACATGTTGAGGATTTGCACCTGGAACATCCATCTTGTTAATAGCAACAATAATTGGAACCTTGGCACTTTTAGCGTGGTCAATAGCTTCAATTGTCTGTGGCATAACACCGTCATCGGCAGCTACAACTAAAACAACAATATCAGTAATTTCGGCACCACGTGCACGCATGTTTGAAAAGGCAGCGTGTCCTGGAGTATCAAGGAATGTAATCAAACGATTATCCAAACGAACCTGGTAGGCACCGATCTTCTGCGTGATACCACCTGCTTCATGAGCTGAAACATGAGTATGACGAAGACGGTCAAGCAAAGTAGTTTTACCGTGGTCAACGTGACCCATGATTGTGACTACTGGTGGACGCTTAATAAGGTTCTTAGATTTCTTTGAAGCTTCCATTTGCTTTTCATAAAGCTTATCAATGTCAGAAATGTCTTCATGAACTTTTTGCTTAGCGTCAATATTGTATTCTGCAGCTAACAATTCAATCGTATCTTTATCAAGAGATTGGTTCTGGTTAGTCATTATTCCTAACATGAACAATTTCTTAACGATTTCGGCTGGTTCACGGTGTAAAAGCTTACCTAAATCTTGAGCATTCATTCCTTCATCATAAACAAGGACTTCTGGTAATGGACGTTCTTTACGTTTAGTAGGTGCTTTCTTTGGTGCCTGTTCATGTTGACGCTTCTTATTCTTACGTCTCTTTCTTTCTTGACGGTCAGAATGTTCATTATGGTTATTAAAGAATTGATTCTTACCTTTTCTACCAGGCTTACCCGTGTTTCTTCCATGTCCATTACCGTTTCTTCTCTCTTCTTTTGGAGCCTCAGTTAATGAAACATTTGGAAGTGGCGTATTTGACTTACGAGATGTACGCTTTAGCTTGTTTTCGTTTTCTTTATTCTTCTTAAATCTGGCTGGAGAAGGCTTTAAAATCTTAGGTCCGATTGTCTTCTTTTCTGATTTTTGTGAACTTTCAGCTTTCTTACTCTTTACTTCAGCCTTAACATTATTTTTGCTTGGTTGATTGTCTTTACTTTGATTTTTCAATTGTTCGTGATATTCTTTTTTAGTTTTTCTAATTTGTTTATTCAAAGTTGTTTCTTCTGCACGTTGTTTTTGCTTAAACTGCTTAAGTAAATCTCTTGCAGCTGCTTTAGGACGAGCTGGTGACTTACTCTTATTTCCCTTTGAACGAACGTTATTAGACTTATTATTCTTATTACGTTGTTTATTTTTTTTATTTTCAGAATGCTTATTTTCTGATTTCTTCTCATTTTTACGAATCGAAGAAACAGAAATTTTGATTTTACTAGTCTTCTTGCTAGTTTTATCTTTCTTAGGTAGAGGAGTAGTGCTTTGGAAACTACGTTTTAATTCTTTTATTTGTGTATCCTCTAATGATGACATGTGGTTCTTGACATCAAAGCCTAACTTCTTTGCTTTTTGAACCACTACTTTATTATCGATGTCTAATTCTTTTGCGACTTCGTAAATTCTTTTTTTAGCCATCCAATCACACTCCTTCATTAATCTTTTTCACTAATGCTTTATAAAATCCTGCATCACAAAGTCCTATAACTTTTCGCTTCTTACCAATGGCATGTTCCAATTCTTCTGAAGAGAAAATAGCAATAATTTTTATTTTGTTTTTTTCACTAGCTCTAGTAACTTTTTCAACAGCATTATCTTTTAAATCATTAGCGATAATTACAACTTTAATTTTTCGCTTTGGTAACTCGCTAATCACACTATCAGTGCCAGCAACTATTTTACCAGCTCGCATGGCAAGTCCCAAAAGATTTAATGCTTTTTGTCTATTATTCAAATTTATTTATCACCAAATAATTCTTTTCTAGCCTTTTGGTGATCAACATAAGAATAGAGTTCATCATAAAAGTTTTCAGGAACTTTAGCCCCTAAACTTCTATCTAAAACTTTCTTTTCTTTTGCTGATGCAATTTTGTCAGGATCAAGTGATACATAAGCACCACGTCCTGGCTTTTTACCTGTCGGATCAACTGAAATATTTTTTTCTTTGTCAATTACAACACGCACTAACTCTTTTTTAGGTTGCATTGTATTAGTCAACAAGTCTTTGCGCATTGGGATTTTTCTTTTTTTCAAAAAATCACCGATCCTTAATCTTCAGTATTATCTTCTTCTGTTTTATCTGTTTCTTCTTCAGGTTCAGTTTCTTGAGCTTGCTCTGTTTGCTCAGCTACTTCTTCAGTTTGGTTATCTTCTGAAGCCTGTTGAACATCTTCATTATTAGCATTATCGCTTGTATCGTCATCTGCACCAGAAGAATCTTCATCAACGAATTCAACTTCTGATTCTGGACGAATATCGATCTTGTAACCAGTCAAACGTGCTGCAAGACGAACATTTTGACCTTTCTTACCAATTGCTAAAGATAATTGATAATCTGGCACAATGACTAATGCATTCTTATCTTCTTCATCTTCACCAAATTGAACCGCAATAACTTCAGCTGGATTAAGTGCATTGGCAATGTAATCTGAAGGATCATCTTCATATTTAACAATATCAATGTTTTCTCCGCCAAGTTCGTTAACGATATTTTGAACTCTAGATCCATGTTGACCAACACAAGTACCTACAGGATCAATGTTAGGGTCAGCTGATTTAACAGCAATCTTGGTTCTATCGCCGGCTTCTCTAGCAATTGAAACAATTTCAACTGTGCCATCATAAATTTCTGGAACTTCTTGTTCAAATAACCGCTTAACCATGTCAGGAGCAGTTCTTGAAACAACAATTTGCGCACCTTTAGAATCAGAACCTACTTTAGTTACCAAAACTCTAATTTGATCTTGTGGATTGTAAGTTTCATTTGGCATTTGATCATGACGTGGCATTACAGCTTCAACATTACCAATTTTGACGTAAACAAAACGGTTATCGCGTCTTTCAACAGTACCAGTAATGAGTTCATCTTCATATTGTGAATATTCATCAACAATATGATTTCTTTCTGCTTCACGAAGTCTTTGCATGATAACTTGCTTAGCAGTTTGAGCAGCAATTCTACCAAAGTTTTTTGGAGTTACTTCAAAACGGATTTCATCGCCAACTTCATAAGCTTTATTAACTGCCAATGCATCAGATAAACTAACTTCCAAACGATCATCTTGTAATTGATCGTCATCAACAACTTTTTTAACAGCCATTACCTTAAAGTTGCCTTTTCTTTCATCAAAGTCAACTTCAACGTTTTGAGCTTGATTATAATTCTTTTTATATGCAGCTACCAAAGCGGCCTTAATAGCATCAACTATCACATCTTGTTTGATACCTTTTTTATCTTCAAGAGTGGCAAACGCTTCTAGCATTTCTTTAGACATAAGTTTTAATCAACCTTTCTAAAACTCTATTGCAAAACGAATATTTGCAATAATTTTACGGGGAATAGTTAACGTCTTTTTCCTGGTTTTAATTTTTATTTCAAGTTCAATTTCATCATCAGAATATGATTTCAAAAAGCCATCAAAGGCTTTCTTACCTTCAACTTTTTTGTAAAGAACAACATGAATATAGTTGTCCTTAGCTTTTTGCCAATCCTTTTCTGACTTAATTGGACGCTCTACACCAGGTGAAGAAACTTCTAATACATATGGATCTGGAAGCGGATCTGGATCCAAAGTATCGAGTTTTTCTGAAATAAGCTCACTTAAATTCGCAATTTCATTGATATCGATCCCATTTGGCTGGCGATCAACATATATTCGTAAATAATTTTGATCCTTTTCTTTAACATATTCCATTTCTACAAATTCGTCATCGCGACTTGCAATAATTGGTTCAACAATGGGACGAACTATCTCAACAACTTTAGACAATAATTTTCCTCCGTAATAAAAAGAGTGAGCATTACTGCTCACTCGAATTTACCTATTCGAACTTCACGAATAAGTATAACATTTTACATAATTTTTTCAAGATTTAACTTTCAAGTTTAGAATAGAGACAATTGATTTTGATCAGGCATCCCTTCTAAGACACCATTATTTTCAAAATAGTCCATGATGGTTTGAGAAACTTTGCCTCTTTTAGCTAAATCTTCTTTTGAAAGGAATTTTTGCTCTGCCCTAGCAGCCACAATTTGCTTAGCAGCATTATCTCCAAGACCTGGTACTGCATTAAATGGTGCCAAAATTGTGTGCTCATCTAATATCTTGAAGTTCATCGCTTCAGACTGATCAACATCAACCATTTTAATTTTAATCCCGCGTTCAAGACATTCATTGGCAATTTCCAAAACAGTTAATAAACTCTTGTCTTTTGCAGAAGCATCATTTCCTTGATCTTGAATTTCCTTCATGGCAGCTTTAACAGTATTTTTACCATGACTCATTGCCACCAAATCAAATAGATCGGCCCGAACAGAAAAGTATGCTGTGTAATAAATTTCTGGATAATATACTTTAAACCAGGCAATTCTAAGTGCCATCAGAATATAAGCGGTAGCGTGAGCCTTTGGGAACATGTACTTGATCTTTAAGCAAGATGGAATGTACCAATCAGGGATCTTATTATTTTTCTTCAAAACAGCCATGTCATCATCGCTGATTCCACGTCCGTGACGAACTGATTCCATCGTTGAAAAGGCTACTTCTGGTTTAACTCCCCAGTGAATCAAGTCCATCATGATGTTGTCACGACAACCAATTACATCTTTCAATTTGCAAGTACCGTTATTGACTAAATCTTCCGCGTTTCCTAGCCATACATCGGTTCCGTGAGACAAACCAGAAATTTGCAATAATTCAGCAAAAGTCGTTGGTTTAGTCTCTTCAAGCATCCCTCTAACAAAACGAGTACCGAATTCAGGAACACCTAAAGTACCTGTCTTTGATTCGATTTGTTCCGGTGTAACTCCTAAAATTTTAGGACTTGAAAACAGTGACATAACTCCTGGATCGTCTGGTGGAATCGTTAACGGATCAATTCCAGATAAATCTTGCAACATTCTGATCATAGTTGGGTCATCATGACCTAAAATATCAAATTTCAAAATATTATCGTGAATAGAATGGAAGTCGAAGTGTGTAGTTAACCATGCTGCATTAACATCATCGGCTGGATATTGCACCGGGGTAAAATCATAAATATCCATGTCATTCGGCACAACAACAATTCCTGCTGGGTGCTGACCTGTAGTTCTTTTTACACCAGAAATACCATTGGCTAAGCGATCAAGTTCCGCATTTCTAAGTTTTAATTCTTTTTCTTCATCATAATGCTTAGCATAACCATAAGCTGTTTTGTCAGCAACAGTTGAAATCGTACCAGCACGATATGAATTATCAGGACCAAACATTACTCGAATAAAGTTATGAGCAACAGGTTGATAGTCACCCGAGAAGTTCAAATCGATATCTGGAACCTTGTCACCGTGGAAGCCTAAGAAGGTCGCAAAGGGGATATCCTGTCCATCCTTGACTAGCGGTGTACCACACTTGGGACAATCTTTATCAGGTAAGTCAAAACCTGAACCATACTCACCATTAGTGAAGAAATGAGAATACTTACATTTTGGACAACGATAATGCGGAGCTAGCGGATTAACTTCTGTAATTCCTGACATCGTCGCAACCAAACTTGAACCAACTGAACCACGAGAACCAACCAAATATCCGTCTTTATTAGACTTAGCTACAAGACGTTGTGAAATTAAATAAATAACCGCATAACCATTAGAAATGATTGAATTTAGTTCAAGATCAATTCTGTCTTTAACGATCTTTGGCAGTGGTTTTCCATATAGTTCATAAGCCTTATTGTAAGTTAAATCCTTCATTTCTTGATCGGCATTATCAATGTGTGGTGGGAACAAGCCATCTTTAATTGGAGCAATCTCACTTAATTGATCTGCGATTAAGTTGGTATTATCGATAACAATTTCCTTTGCTTGATCTTCACCCAAAAAGGCAAATGCATCTAACATTTCCTGCGTGGTGTAAAAATGAAGATCAGGTTGTGGCTTGTTACGATTTGGATTACTTCTTTGTGCCGAAATTAAAATAGTCCGATATATTGCTTCATGAGGTTCAACATAGTGAGCATCACTGGTAGCAACAACCGGTTTATTTAATTCTTTACCTAACTTATAGATGTTGGTTAAAATTTCTTCAAGCTCAGCTTCGTCTTTAATCAAGCCATCGGCAATCAATTGCGAATATGCTGCTGGGGGTTGCAACTCGAGATAATCATAAAATTTAGCTTTTTCTCTGGCAGTGTCATATCCTTTTTGCATCATTGCAATAAAGACTTCGCCGCGCCAACATCCTGATCCGTAGAGCAAACCTTCATGCAATTTTCTCAAGGCAGACTTTGGTGTTCTTGCTTCACGATAAAAATTCTTGGTACTTGCAATTGAAACAAGTTTATACATATTCTTCAAACCACCTTGATCTTTGGCAAGAATACTCATATGCATCGGGCGAGCGCGTTTAAAAGTCTCTCCATGTTTAGCAAAATCATTCAACTTGCCTAAATTATCTTCGCCAAATTTCTTTTGGAAAGCATCCAATAATTTAAACATCAAATAGCCAGTTGCTTCAGCATCCTGATTTGCACGGTGATGGTGTTCAAGAACAACATCATATTTCTTACATAGAGAATCTAATGTATGCCTAGATTGTTCTGGATGGAGCAATCTAGAAACCTCTAATGTATCAACAACTGGTTGCGTAATTTCCTGAATACCAGTTCTTCTTAAAGCAGCATTAACAAAGCCAACATCAAATTGAACATTATGACCACATAAAGGATCATCGCCATAAAATTCTTTGAATTGCTTGATGACAACATCTTCATCATCAGCGGCTGAGACCATTTCATCAGTGATTGAAGTTAAATTTATGGTCTGATCGCTTAAAGGATGGTGAGGATTGATAAATTTATCAAAGCGTTCGATGACTTCGCCGTTCTTCATCTTAACCGCACCAATTTCGATTATCGTATCATATACGGACGAAAGACCCGTTGTTTCTACGTCAAAGATAACAAACTCGCGATCCTCGTACTTCATATCAGCTGGATTCAAAACTAACAGTGCATGATCATCAATCATATTTGCTTCAACACCGTATAGTATCTTTATACCTTCAGCTCCACCAGTTTTATAGGCTTCTGGGAAAGACTGCACATCACCATGATCTGTAACTGCAATTGCTTTTTGACCAAATCTTTTAGCAGCTTTGATGTATTCAGTTGGCGTACTGGTTGCATCTAGTTGACTCATATTTGTGTGAAGATGAAGTTCTACGCGTTTTTTATCACCTTCATATTTCTCTGTTCGACCGACATGCTCAACAGTTTCAAAATTATAAATCGTGAAAACTAAATCATGTTCCCATTGATCATCTGCCGCACTACCCTGCATCTTAGCCCAGGTGCCAGGTTTGATGGCTGATAAACTTTCGATCTCATCTTTTTGTGAAGTAAATTTTTTAAACATAATCGAATCACTATAATCAGTGATTTCACCAGTAAAAACTACTGTGCCTGACTTAAGTTCTCTTGCTTCGATACTGAAAATATTACCTTCGATTACAACATTTCTAGTACCATCTTCAATTTCTTTTATTTGAGTAATTGGGGCATTCTTATCAATTTGCTTATTCCCATAACTACGTCTTTTAGTTGGGTACTGCTTTGGTTGTGGTCTTGGCTTTTCAGGTGTCGTATCGTAAACTTCTTGCATGCTCTTTTCATGCTCTTGTTGAAGTTCTTGCAGACTTTGTAAATTGTTTTCTGAACTTTGTTGATCTAGTTTAGTAACAAATTTTAGATTAAAGAAGCCATAATTTCTTAATTCTTCAGCTAAATCATCCAGTGCTTTTTGCTGAATTAAACCATCAATTACATTATTATCAAGGGGAATTATCCAGCGACCATCTTCTTTAGTTGGCTTTTGCCCTGCTAAAAATTCTCGTGCAACTTGTTTTAATATTTTTGAATTTTGAACAGCATAATGCCAATAATCTGGTAAATATTGATCTGAGCCATCTTCGGTTCTAACGAACAATTCGGTGTTGACAAAATCTTTAAAATTTTCACTAATTAATTTATGTAATACATCATAAGTCTCAAACTTTAAAGGTGTATCAAAAAGAACGTGGATATCCCACTTGTGTTCTTTAGCGTATACATCCACGTTCTCAATCTTTCCCTTTTGCAGTAATTCATTATCAGAAAACTTATCAGGGAATTTGATCTGCTTTAAAAGTTTTAAGAATAAATCGTTTTTATTAGCCACGAAAAATTATCCTAACTCTTTTGTTAAAAATCCATCTAACTCATCTACTGAAATTTCAGTAGCTTTTTCATCGGTTGGGCGTTTAACTTCAACTATACCATCAGCAGCCTTACGACCAATCGTTATTCTAACTGGTGCACCAACTAAATCAGCATCGTTGAATTTTACACCAGGACGTTCTTTTCGATCATCATACAAAACATCATACTTAGCTGAAAGTTCTTTTTCAAACTTTTCAGCTAATTCAGTTTGTTCATCATTATTCATCTTCATTTGAATAATGTGAACTTTAAATGGTGCTACTTCTTTTGGCCAAGCAATCGCATTGTTCTTAGTTAAATGTTGTTCAACAATTGCTGACAACATTCTAGTAACACCAATACCATATGAACCCATAATTACAGGTTTAGCTTTACCATTGTTATCTAAGAAATCGGCACCCATTGTCTTGGTGTAGTAAGTACCTAATTTAAAGATATGACCAACCTCAATTGAAGTAGTAAATTTCAAAGGTTCATGATCTACAGGATCTGGTTCACCTTCATTAGCAATTCTTAAATCTGCAAATTCATCTACTTTAAAGTCACGATCTAAATTAGCGTTTTCAAATTGGTAATCAGTTTCGTTTGCACCGACAACAACATTGTAAAGGCCTTTAACTGTTTCATCGGCTACAATCTTGTCAGCCCAATCAGCGTTAATTGGTCCAACGCCACCTTTTTCGCTACCAGTAATTTCTTTCAACTCACTGGTATTTGCTTCACGAACTTCGTCTGCATCTAATACGTGACCTAATTTAACTTCATTAATTTGCTTATCGCCACGAATCAAAACTAAGACTTTTTGATCATCTGCAATGTAAAGAATACTTTTTACAATTCTAGTAGCAGGCACATTTAAAAATTTAGCTAATTTATCAATAGTATCGCAATCAG
Source organism: Candidatus Lactobacillus pullistercoris (assembly GCA_018883635.1). Lineage (GTDB taxonomy): Bacteria > Bacillota > Bacilli > Lactobacillales > Lactobacillaceae > Lactobacillus > Lactobacillus pullistercoris. The sequence goes on along the minus strand of JAHLFT010000063.1, from coordinate 17,846 downwards.
GAGTTGAAACTTTAGTTAATTCTTTTGCATCTTCAGCTTCTTGCTTAAAGGTATCAATACTTTTAGCCATTTCAAGGTTAGCTGCATAAGTTCCGCTTTCATTAGTTGCAATAGTGTCTTCACCAATTGCTGCGGGAGCTTGAAATTCAGTAGAGTTTTTACCACCCATTGTGCCAGAATCGGCAATTACTGGGTGCACAGTAACACCAGCACGCTTAAAAATGCGCTTGTAAGCATTCTTTTGATCATCAAATTGTTGATCAAGTTGATCACGTGTAGCTGCGAAACTGTAACCATCAAGCATCACAAATTCACGACCACGAAGAAGACCAAAACGAGGACGGTTTTCATCACGGAACTTAGTTTGAATTTGGTACAAAGCCATTGGCATTTGTTTATAACTCTTCAAATTCTTAGCAATGATTTCTGTAAAAGTTTCTTCATGAGTAGGTCCAAGCAAACTTTCACGACCATGACGGTCTTTAAGCTTAAACATTTCTGCTCCATACTTCTTATAACGACCAGATTCTTGCCATAAAGTTGCTGGGAGAAGGTGAGGCATAATCATTTCTGGAACATTAATATTTTCCATTTCTTCTTCAATAATTGCTTCAGCCTTACGCAAAACGCGGTAGCCTAGTGGTAAATATGCATAAACACCAGCAGTAACCTGACGAATGTACCCTCCACGCAACATTAATTTATGACTCTCAGCAACAGCATCTGCTGGAGCTTCTTTTAAGGTTGGCATAAAAAATTTTGATTGACGCATTTTATCTCCTAAGTAAATAAACTAATTTATTTAATAAAGTATCGATAAATATCATTGCCTGTAACAGCAATAATTAAAAGTAAAAGTATTCCAAAACCGACTAATTCAACAATTGCTTCATGTTCTTCAGAAATTGGTTTACCACGAACGACCTCGATCAAGTTCAGTAATACTTTCCCACCATCCAGACCTGGAATGGGAATCAAGTTTACAATACCTAAATTGATTGAGATCATTGCCAAAAAGGCCAAGACATACGTAAAGCCCATTTGTGATACTTGTGAAGTTTGAGAATAAATTCCAACTGGTCCAGATAATTTATTTAGACTAAAATGTCTAAATAAATTACCTACAGCTTGGAAAATCAAACCTGTTGTAGAAACCGCAACATCCCATCCACGTTTAAGTCTTGCAAGAAAACTATCATCGCTTTGAGCCTGGATACCAATCTGATAGAATTTCTGTTTTTTGACGGTTTTCACTTTTGGTTTGACATTTACTGTATTTACTTTACCATTCTTTTCTACTTTTATGGCTAAAGTTTTTCCTTTGCTTTCACTAATTGCATTAGAAATTTCATCAAAATTACTTACTTTTTTGTCAGCAATAGAAATAATATTATCTCCTGCCGTAATATTTGCAATTTGTGCAGGCGAGTTTGGCGAAACTTTCGCAATTTTAGTCGTAGCTGGACCTGGTACAGTAAAAGTCCAAATTAAGAAAACAACAAAACCAAGCAAAATATTCATAAAAGGACCGGCAATATTGGTAGCCAATTTTTGCCAAACAGTAGCTTGATTAAATTGAGTATCACGAGGTGCAATAACAAGTTCCGTATGACTTTTATCAATTATCGTGGCATCATGATTAACTTTATAAGTTACAAGCTTATCTTCATCACCATTTTCGTAGCCACTAATTTCTAAATCGTCGACTAAATCCGCCTTTTTAACTTGAACCGGAATACCCTCAATTGGTAAATCTGATTCTGAAGCATCAATTCTTACAACTTCATTTTTATCATTCAGTTGCAATACTACAGTCATTCCTGGATCTAATTTACTTTCATCATCGGCCATAGCAAGTCGAACATAACCACCCAGAGGTAACCATCTAATTGTATAAGTAGTAGTCGTTCTTTTTTTTTGGAAAAGTTTTGGTCCCATTCCAATTGAGAACTCACGAACTAAAACTCCAGATTTCTTAGCTACGATAAAATGCCCGAATTCATGAACGAATACGAGCAAGCCGAATACTATTATAAAGATTAATATACCTTTCAATAGTTATCTCCTAATGTACAATACCTAGAACTGCAGCCATTACTGGTAAAACAAATAGCATACTATCAAATCGATCTAAGATGCCGCCATGTCCTGGTAAAATTCTGCCAGAATCTTTAACACCGTAGAAACGTTTATAAGCAGACTCTACTAAGTCACCCATTTGTCCAACAATTGAGAGGAAGAAGGCTAAGATTATCATTGTTAATTCTGAAGCCTTGAAATCAATGTTAAAGTGACCCAAAATGGCTAAATAAATTACACTACAAATCAAAGCACAAATAACTGCTCCGATCGAACCTTCCCAAGTCTTATTTGGACTAATTACTGGCCATAATTTATGTTTACCAATTTTTCTACCAAACATATATGCTCCGATATCTGTTGACCAAACAACTACGAAAACATAACAGAGCAGAGCCAAACCATTAGGATCGTTTCTAATAGCTGACATGTAATGAAAACCTGTTCCGATATATAAGGATGCAATCGTATAAACACCTACATCATCAAAAGTAGTCTTATTTTTAGATAAAACAGTCCAAGTAAGCATTAACATAATCAATGCAAAATAGACACCATATTTTGTCCAATTATTTGGCATTCCCTTAAAAAAGGCATCCGGAACAGTCCAAGTTAAAGTTGCTAATAAAGCTAAAATGAAATCAATTGAAACTAAAATTTGTTTCTTCATCAAAAATATTTCACTGATACCAACAGCTGCAAAAGCAACTGTTAACCAATCCATCCAAAGTCCACCTAATAAGACTATTGGAATAAATAAAATTAAAGCGATAACCGCTGTTATAACACGTTGTTTCATATTTTTATTTTAACTAACTATCCGATTCATCTACTTTACCAAAACGTCGATGACGATTTTGATAATTCTCTACAAACTTTTTTAAATCATTCTCATTAAAGTCAGGCCAAGCTTTTTCACTAAATGCCAATTCAGAATAAGCTATTTGCCATAAAAGGAAGTTGGAAATCCTCATCTCTCCTGATGTACGAATCAACAAATCTGGATCCTGATATTCACCAAAAGAAGCCGTCATTAAATGTTCCGAAATCGTATTTTCGGTTATATCATCACTTTCAAGGCCTCCATTTGAGACTAAGGTTGCTATTTCTCTAACAGCAGTAGTAATTTCCTTGCGTGAGCCATAATTAAACGCAAAATTTAAAATTAAACCAGTGTTATCTCTAGTTTCAGCCATAGCTCTTTGGACAACGTCATAAGTTTTTTTTGGAAGATCATCAAGATATCCCATGATATTTACTTTGACATTATTTTCCTGAAGTGTAGGCATGAATTTATCAAAAAAACGTACTGGCAAATTCATTAAATATGCAACTTCTTCTTTAGGACGTGCCCAATTCTCAGTCGAAAAAGCATATAAAGTCAAAACCTTTATCCCTAACTTATTTGCCGCTAAGGTAATTCGTTGAACATTATTCATCCCTTCGCGATGTCCAAAAGCTCTTGGCTTATGTCTCTTCTTTGCCCAACGACCATTACCATCCATAATAATGGCTAAATGATTTAACTTATTTTTCGCTGCACTCATTGATTAACCTTGAGTAATTTCCTTACGTTTTTCATCAGCAAGTTGATCAATCTTTTTAGTTGCATCATCAGTAACTTTTTGAACTTGCTTTTCTAAATTACGTTGTTCATCTTCTGTAATTTCGTCATCTTTTTGTTGACGTTTAAGATTGTTCATTGCATCACGACGAACATTTCTAACAGCGATTTTAGCTTCTTCAGCTTCTTTGCCTACTTCTTTGGCAATTTCTTGTCTTCTTTCACCAGTCAATTGAGGGATTACTAAACGAATGACTTTTCCATCATTTGCTGGGGTTAAACCTAAATTAGAAGCTAGCAATGCATGTTCAATTTCATCCAAACTGTTGACATCATAAGGAGTAATCAAAAGAACACGTGGTTCAGGAATAGTAACACTTGACATTTGATTAAGTGGTGTAGGGGCACCATAATAATCAACTTTTATTCCATCCAGGATGCTAGCGTTTGCAACTCCTGCTCTGATGGATGCAAGATTCTTTTGAAAAACCTTAATGGATTTTTCCATATTTTCTTGAGCTTTTTTGATCGTTTCGTTATTCATTATTTTTTCCACCTTCGATAACTGTACCTATGTTTTCTCCCATAACAACTTTCTTAATATTTCCAGGAGTATTGACATTAAAGACTACTAATGGAATCTCAGTGTCCATTGATAATGAACTCGCAGTTCTATCCATTACTTTTAAGTTTTTAGCAATAACATCAAGTTGAGTCAATTCTGAATATTTAGTTGCAGAAGGATCTACTTTTGGATCGGCAGTATAAACTCCATCTACACCATTCTTAGCCATCAGAATGACATCAGCGCCGATTTCAGCGGCACGCAAAGCAGCAGTTGTATCGGTTGAGAAATATGGATTACCTGTACCACCACCGAAGATTACTACTCGACCTTTTTCAAGATGACGGACAGCTTTTCTTCTAATATATGGTTCAGCAATTTGACGCATTTCAATTGAAGTTTGTAATCTAGTAGGAACGCCAACGTGTTCCAAACCATCTTGCAAAGCTAGACCATTCATGATAGTGGCAAGCATGCCCATATAATCTGCTTGGGCTCTTTCCATTCCTAATTTTGCACCAGTTTCACCGCGCCACATATTTCCGCCACCACAAACGACTCCGATTTGAACGCCCATTTCATGAACTGATTTGATTTCTTTGGCTAAATGAGCAATAACAGTGGGATTAATCCCTGTTCCTTCTTTTCCTGCTAATGCTTCTCCCGAAATTTTTAAAATGATGCGTTTATATTTTACTTGACTCATAGTGACCTCCTATAATAGCTTTAATTATTCTACCATATAAATAATAGGAATGCAGTTTAAGTAAAGATACTAAAAACTTTTTTATAAAAAAAGAGGGACATTGTCCCTCCTCTTTTATAATAATTACTTCATTTGTTCACGTACTTCAGCAGCAAAGTCTTCTTGTTTCTTTTCGATTCCTTCACCAACTTCGTAACGCTTAAAGGCAACTAACTTGGCACCTTTTTCTTTCAAGAATTCACCAACAGTTTTACTGTCATCCATGATGTAATCTTGTGATAATACAGCAAATTGTTTATCAACTTGAGTATTGTCATCGATAAAGCGTTGCATCTTACCAGGAATGATTCTGTCCCAAATCTTTTCTGGCTTACCTTCTTCTTTAAGCTCAGCCTTGATGTCTTCCTTAGCTTTAGCTAAAACATCATCAGTTAATTGCTTTTCTGAACCATAAACAAGGTGTGGTAATGGCTTTTTATGAACTAATGCACGACTTTCATTATCTTGATCAATCTTGTGGTTCATCAATGCTAATTGTTCAGTAATGAAGTCTTCATCTAACTCTTCTGGTGAAATAACCTTAGGCTTCATAGCAGCAATATGCATAGCTAAATGCTTAGCAGTTGCGGCATCTGCACCTTCCAAAACAGTGATAACACCGATTTGACCACCATTGTGTTGGTAACTACCAAATTCTTGATCGTCAGTCTTTTCTTCTAAAGCGAAACGACGTAAAACGATCTTTTCACCGATAGTAGCAGTTGCATCAACAAAAGCTTGATCCAATGTCTTACCATCAGCCATCTTTAATTTAGAAGCTTCTTCAACATTAGCAGGATCGCCTTCAGCAATTGTCTTAGTTACATCTTTTACTAAGTTAACGAACTTATCATTTTGAGAAACAAAGTCAGTTTCTGAGTTAACTTCAGTCAAAGCTGCTACGTTACCGGCTACATAAACACCAGTTAAACCTTCAGCAGCAACACGGTCAGCCTTCTTTTCAGCTTTTGCCATACCTTTATCGTGAAGGTATTCAATTGCTTTGTCCATGTCACCGTCAACTTCAACTAATGCTTTCTTGGCATCCATAACACCAGCACCAGTGCGTTCACGTAATTCTTTAACTTGTTTTGCAGTAATTTGTGCCATTGAAAAGTCCTCCTAAACAGAACTAATAATAGTAGTGAAGACTAATCTTCTGAGTCTTCTTCAACACCAACAACTTTGTCATTATCGCTGTCGCCGTCTTTGAAATCAACTTCGGCACTATCATCATCTTGACCTTGTTGACCTTCAACAATAGCATCAGCCATTGCGCCAGCAATTAAACGAATAGCACGAATAGCATCATCGTTTGATGGGATGATAACGTCAATTGGAGTTGGATCAGTATTAGTGTCGACCATAGCTACAACAGGAATACCTAAAATATTTGCTTCATGAACAGCGATCTTTTCTTTCTTAGGATCAACAACAAATAAAACATCTGGAATTCTTGGCATATCTTCGATACCGCCCAAGAATCTTTCAAGTTTGTCCATTTCCTTAGTTAAAAGAGCTGCTTCCTTCTTTGGAAGAAGATCGAAAGTGCCATCTTGTGACATTTCCTTTAATTGCTTTAATCTCTAAACACGACTTTGAATAGTCTTCCAGTTAGTCAAAGTACCACCTAACCAACGTTGGTTAACGTAGTATTGACCTGCACGAGTTGCTTCTTCAGCAATTGAATCTTGAGCTTGCTTCTTAGTACCAACGAATAAGAATACTCCGCCTTCTTGAGCTACAGACTTAACAAAGTTGTAGGCATCATCTAACATCTTGATAGTCTTTTGCAAATCAATGATGTAGATACCATTTCTTTGAGTGAAAATGTAAGGAGCCATCTTAGGGTTCCAACGACGGGTTTGGTGACCAAAGTGGACACCAGCTTCAAGCAATTGCTTCATACTTACAACTGACATATAAATTCCTCCTACGGTTTTAATCCTCTCAAGCGTTCATTTCGATATTAGACCACTACCTCTGGGCACCAAAATATCAATCGCTCTTGATGTGTTTTATATTATATGCTAAACAGCATACGCAGATATCATACTAAAATAATCAAGTTAATGCAAGTTAAAAGTTGACATTATGATCTTTTAAGAATTTTTCTTTCCACTTTCTTGTATGATGTTTAAACCAATATTCTCTTTTCAAAGCTAAACGTTTATCATCAAACTGCTCATGATAAATCATTTTTACGGGTCTTCTAGTTTTAGTATACTTTGCACCTTTACCACTATTATGCATCTTTAACCGATGAGACAGATCATTTGTAAATCCGCCATAAAATGAACCATCATTGCATTTTAAAACATAAAAGAAATACTTACCTGCATTCTCATGCTTTTCCCGATCTTCATCAGTTTCCCGCAAAATGCGCTGAAGATTAGGCTGATATGCGCCCTTTTCATCATGCACTTCGATCGCATCTTTAATTACAGTTCCATCAAACGCAGTATGTTTAACTGCTTCAATTATGATTAAATTTGCATCGTCTCCGCGATGAGAGACAAAGGGTTGAACCATTTTTAAACTTAAATCATGTTTCATACAATAATAAGCAATTTCACCCAAGCGTTCTGGTCTATGGACCATTAGCATCTTACCTTTCATCTTAAGTAAATCACTTGCCACTTCAATAATCTGTTCTAAGTTTATGAGAATTTCATGGCGAGCAATTGCTTTTTTAAGATCCGGATTAATCTCATGGCCTTCGGGCACCTTAAAGTATGGCGGATTTACTGTAACCACATCGTAGGAATCTTTCCGCAAAAATTTTGGAGCATTCAAAACATTCTCTTGATAAACATGAATGCGATTTTCCATCTGATTTAACTCAATTGATCTAGTGGCTTGGGAGTATGCTTCATCTTGAATTTCAATTGCATCATATTTTGCACGATTAAAATACGCCATATACATTGTGGCTGCACAATTACCTGAACAAAGATCTGCCACTTTATATTTATCATGAATTAGATTCTTAGCCCAATAAGCCAAAAATAGCGTATCTGAGGAAAAGCTAAAAGCTGTTTTGTCTTGAATTATTCTCAAATTATTACTATACATGTAATCAATGCGCTCATTTTTTCCAAGTTCTACCATAACTTTTCCCTTCACTTTTCTTTATTTGATAATAACTGGTCATTGGATTTTTATAGTACTTAAATATAATATCTTATTAACACGTCGATTTCGTGTTTTTAGTTGAAAATTTTTATTTAACCCCTTTTATTACTTTGCTATAATATACAACAAATTGGAGGGAACTATGTTTTATCGTATTATTCGACCAATCGTCCGCTTTATTGTCTGGATATTAAATGGTCATTTACATGTTCATCATAAAGATCGTATTCCAGAAGGCAACTATATCCTAGTTGCACCGCACCGAACATGGTGGGAGCCTGTCATGTTTGCCCTAGCATCTAGTCCAATGGAATTTATGTTTATGGCAAAAATTGAACTATTTAAAAATCCAGTTTTGCGTTTTATCTTAAAACATGCACACGCTTTTCCTGTCGACCGTAAACATCCCGGACCATCAGTCTTAAAAATTCCTGTAAAGGGATTGAAAGAAGGTAAATTGTCGCTAATTATTTTTCCTTCAGGCACACGTCATTCAACTAAGTTAAAAAGTGGGGCAATCGTTATCGCTAAATTATCTAAGAAGCCATTAGTTCCCGTTGTTTACCAAGGACCATTAACTTTTAGAGACTTGTTGAAACGCAAGCCAATGGAAATTTGTTTTGGTGACCCAATATATATTGATAAAAAGAAGAAAATGGATCATCAAAATGAAAGAAATTACGATGAGCAAATGCAAAAAGCTTGGGATAAATTAGATAAAGAACAAAATCCTGATTTTCACTACGTCGCAAAATAAAAAGAAAATGTAACCCAAAAGATCAAGGTGCAATTAATGCATTTTGGTCTTTTTTCATTATATTTACATGTGTTAGTTAAAAATTAGTGTTAAAATTAATTTTAGATTTTTTAATATTTGGAGGGAAAACAATTGCTCGAAAAAACATTCTACAAAATGATGTTAAGTAGATCCTTCCCCTTCCCAGTCAAAGTAACTTACTGGGATGGCAAAAGTGAAGTTTATGGAAATGGTAATCCAGAAATTGAAATCGTTTTTAACGAAAAAATTCCAATTTCAGATATCACCAAAAATGCCTCACTTACCTTGGGTGAATGCTACATGGATAAGAAGATTGAAATTCATGGTGATATTCAAAAACTAATTTTTGGCGCATATCAAAGTGCTAATAGCTTTATGCGTTCTTCAAAATTTAGAAAGTTTTTGCCTAAGACCAAACATACTGAAAAGCAAAGTGAAGAAGACGTTCAAAGCCACTATGACATTGGTAATGATTTCTATAAATTATGGCTTGATCCAACTTTGACCTACTCTTGTGCTTACTTTGAAGACGGTAATACTGATGATCTTGAAAAGGCGCAAATCGCCAAAGTGCATCATATTTTAAACAAACTTCATCCTGAAAAAGGAAAAACACTTCTTGATATCGGCTGTGGTTGGGGAACCTTAATGCTAACAGCAGCTAAAGAATATGGTTTGAAGGTCACTGGTGTAACCCTTAGTGAAGAACAATATAAACTTGTTCAAAAGCGGATCTATAATGAAAATCTAGAAGACGTAGCTGAAGTTAAGCTAGAAGACTACCGTGAACTTGGCGATCAAAAATGGGATTATGTCACTTCCGTTGGAATGTTTGAACATGTTGGTAGTGAGAACCTTAGTGAATATTTTGCTGATGTTTATCGTTACCTCAACCAAGATGGTGTTGCTTTGATCCACGGAATTACCCGTCAACAAGGTGGCGCAACTAATGCCTGGATAAATAAGTATATTTTCCCAGGTGGTTACATTCCCGGTTTACAAGAAATTATTGGAGATATTGTCAACAACAACTTACAAATCACAGATATGGAAACTCTTCGTCGCCATTATCAAAGAACACTTGAAATTTGGGACAAGAATTTTAATAATGTCCGTGATCAAGTAACTGAAAAAATGGGCGAAAGATTTACTAGAATGTGGGATATGTACTTGCAAGCTTGTGCTGCCTCATTTGAATCAGGAAATATTGATGTAATTCAATATCTTTTGACTAAAGGCCCATCTGGTAAAGCTTTACCAATGACACGCGATTATATGACTAAATAAATTAGACCAAATAAAAAGTGATCTGGAAGAAATTCCGGATCATTTTTGTTTTTAATAAATTACCAAATAGTTACTCGTTTATTTGGAGCAAGCCACATGCCATCGCTTTCTTTTACATCATAGGCTTCATAAAATTCATCTTGACATTGCGCAGGAATATTAACTCTGGTTGGTTGCGGTGCATGCACATCTGTTGCAATTTCAGTTTTAATTGCTTCTGGCCGCTGCTTTTGTGCCCATGATCTAGCATAATTTTCAAAGAGCTCCTTCATGTCTCCGCCCTCAGATTTATTAGCTTGAATTGCACAAGTTAAACCACCAAGATCAGCAATATTTTCTGAAACAACTTGCTTACCATTTAGCTTAGATAAACCGTAGTTTAAGCCGTCATAAATATTAATTGCAGCTTGAGTTCTCTTATCAAATTCTGCAAAATCTTCCTTAGTCCACCAATTCTTCATATTACCAAATTCGTCAAACTTAGCGCCATTATTATCAAAAGCATGTGAAATCTCATGAGCAATAGTTGCACCAATACCGCCATAGTTAGTACCGCGACTTTGGTGAAGATCATAGAACGGTTTTTGCAAAATACCTGCTGGGAAAGTAATGTCATTTCGTTGTGGATCATAGCAGGCATTATTCATATTTCCTGGCATGAGCCAAACGTTTCGATCAACTGGTTGAGTCAACTTATCTAAATTATATTTGACCACTACTTTGCCAAATTCACGTTCATTTTCATATAAACTCTTATTAGGATCAACTTGTAAAAGATCATAAATCTTTTCAGCTTTTTCTGAGTAACCAATTTTTAGAACTAAGGCATTTAACTTAACAATGGCCTTTTTCTTGGTTTCTGCAGAAAGCCATGAATTTTCCTTAATTCGATCTTCATAAACCTTGATCATGCTATGAATCATATCGGTTACATCAGCTTTAGCATCTTCACCTAAATACTTTTGACCATAATAAATACCAAATATTTCAGAGAAACTAGCATTTGCAATGTAATAAGCATGACGATCTGCTGAAGTCAATTCTCCTTGTCCAGAAAGTGCTTGTGTAAATGGAAATGCTGCTTCACGGAAAGCTTGTGAGAGTAGGGATGCGTTACCATTAATAAAGTTCATTAACATCCAGCCTTTTATCTCATCAAAATTATCTGGATTAATTAATTCTTCAACATGATCTAAAAATCTTGGTTCTAAGACGATGATTTTATCTGGTAAAACAGGTAAAACTTTTTCTAAGTATTGTTTAATTTTAAGAGATTTGAACTTATTTTCAAAATCGGCTAATGAATATGGATTATAACTAGCAGGATAATCTGCCCATTCTTCTGTCGATTTAACTACCTTAGCAAGTTTCCTGTCAAAAGCTAAGCCATTATCAACATAACTATTTGCTTCATTTTCTTCAAGACCAGCCATTACAAGCAAGTTGACAGTTTGCTTTTTCAAAATTGCCAATAATTTTTCGGCGTCTTCTTGCTGATAACTTGTCGTATCTGGTAAAAAAGTATTTGGGCCAGCAAATTCAAGAACATTGACCTTAGTATTTTTCATATCAGCTTCAACATCGAATGACATTGGCAAGCTGAAGGGACCTGATAAAATTTCTTCAGTTGTAACATTCTTTAAATCATTAAACTCATCAAAGTTTTTTAAAGCTAAAAATTTTTGCAAATCATCTTGAATCGGCTTTGCACCTTCACTATTTCTGCGATCAAAATCTTTTGCTAATTGATAAAGCTGTAGACCCTTATCTAAATTAGCAAGCCTCGGACGATCTGACTTATTCTTTAACATCGAATCTAGATCATCTATCATCCGTTTTTCAATCCGCATATCAATTTCTGTATTAACACCAATCTCTGTCCGATCAGCTGGAATTACTGCATCTTTTTGCCATTTTGAATTGACTGCTAAGTATAGATTATCTTGTGGACGAGCAGATAAATCTGGTTGGGTTAGATCACCAACTCCCCCTCTGACTTTCATTAATTTTCTCATATAAACTCCTTAATATACTTTTAAAATCTTTTAAGATAATCATATTTTAAAACTTATCTCAAAATCTGCAATAGAAAAAAAGCCGCAAAAATGCGACTTTTTTAATCTTTCTTAATAAGTTTGTATAGTCTTTGCCATAGTATCCTTCAAACCAATCTTTTCTAGCATAACCAATACCATGTTCACCGGACATATTTCCATCTAACTTTTTAGCGGTCTTATATAATTCCGTGATAACTTTAGCACTCTTTTGTTTATATTCATCATCGCTCAAATCATCTGAGCAAAGGTAAATGTGTAAGTTACCGTCTCCAGCATGGCCAAAGCTTGGAATCCGCATACCTACTTCTTTTTCTAGTTCTAGAATACGATGCAAGACATCTGGAATATGATTAATTGGCACACAAATATCAACTTCATCCATCTTTGGTGTTGATTTTTGAATAGCAAGTATGAGTGCTTCACGGCAACCCCAAATCTTTTTAGCTTCTGGAGAGTCAGCATCAAGTACAACAGCCTTCATTGCATTGAATTTCTTTACAGCTTCAAGAGCTTGATTAAGTTCCGCCTTTACTTCAGTATAAGTAAAGGCATCAAAGCCTAAGATTATGAAGCCATTACCTTCTTTAATTGGGAAAGTTTCATTATAATATTTTTCCCACAAGCCAATTACTTCACGTCCCACAAATTCAACCGTAGTTGGTACGACGCCTGAAGCTAAAATTGCAGGAACAGAATTAATCGCATCATCTAAATTTGGAAATGGAATAATTGCATTAATTGATTTCTTTGGTGTTGGATAAAGTCTGATGGTTACTTCAGTAACTACGCCTAAAGTTCCTTCTGAACCAATAATGATATCTTTTAATAAATAACCAGATGAAGACTTAACCCCCTTGGCGCCAAACCTATAAAATTTACCATCGGTTAAAACTACCTTTAACTGTCTAATATGCTCACGGGTAACGCCATACTTAACAGCTTTTAAGCCACCAGCATTTGTATCAACGTTACCACCAATAGCGGCCCAGTGCATAGCAGGAGCTGGCATATATGAAAATGGTTTATCTGCTAAAAATTCTTGCATATCCTTTAAACGAATTCCGGCTTGAACCGTCATTGTTAGACTATTAGGATCATATTCTAGAATTTTATTCATCTTAACCATATCAAGTGAAATTCCGCCATCAATTGTCAAGTTAGCACCCATTAAGCCAGTGGAATTTCCACGAGGTGTTAAGGCAATATTATGATCATTAGCATATTTAACAACATTTTGAACTTCTTCATTAGTAACAGGTTGAATAACTAAATCTGGCATTGCGCGCACAGTTTTAAATTGATCGTGATCCCAATGCTGAGTCGGCTTCGTAATAAAGCGTTCTGGATCACTAATAAATTTACTTAAGTAACTAATATCTTCTTCATTAGTTTTCCTCTATTCTCAATAATCTCCCTGCACCATTAGTCTATGAGGATTCTGTAAACGCTGTTAAACAAAATGGATTATTTGAACGAGAATTAAGGTATCTAATTTAAACCACAAAGTTAATTTTTCGTATTATTCTGTAAAGTATACAGGTTATAGTAGTAACCCTTTTTAGCCAATAATTCTTGGTGTGTACCCCTTTCAACAATACGTCCTTTGTCCAAAACAATAATTTGATTTGCATCTGCAATTGTCGATAAACGGTGGGCAATTGCTAAGGTTGTTCGACCTTTACGCAGCTGCTTAAGTCCCTCTTGAATTAATGCTTCTGTTTCGGTATCAACATTCGCTGTTGCTTCATCTAAAACTAATATTTTTGGATCAGTAACTAGTGTCCTAGCAAAAGAAATTAGTTGTCGTTGACCTTGACTCAACTCATCTCCGCCTTCAATAACTTTTGCATGGTATTTACCTGGAATTTTTTCAATGAATTGATCCGCTTGAACTGTTTTTACAGCTTGCTTAATTTTTTCATCAGTAATTTTGTCATTATATAGACGAATGTTTGAAGCAATATCACCATAAAACATAAATGGCTCTTGTAAAACCAATCCTAGTTTCTTGCGTAATTCTTTCTTTGGGTACTTCTTTAAGTCGACACCATCGATGAGGATTTGCCCTTGATAATATTCATAAAAACGCATCATGACATTGATGATCGAACTTTTACCTGAACCAGTATGACCAACAATTCCTAAGGTTTCACCTGGATTAACAGTAAAATTAATATCATGCAAAATTTCATGCTTGCCATCATAAGAAAAACTTACATGCTTAAATTCAATTTTACCCTGTTTAATAGTTAAATCCTTTTCTTCTTTTTGTTGTGGTTCATATTCAGTATTATCCAAAATTCGAAAAATTCTTTTACCTGCCACGATCCCATCTTGGAATAAAGTCATCTGATCCATCATCGTTGAAATCGGGTTAAAAATTTGCGAAATATATTGTGAAAATGCATAAACAACACCAGCTGGTACAAATGTCTCTTGCAAAGGAAAACCAAAGTACATCAAAGATACCGCTAATGCCAATGAATAAAGCAAACTAGTTAATGGCGATAAGAGAAGTGAGTTAATGTGAATCATATTAAAGCGAGTATCCATTAATCCACCATTTTCGCCTTCAAACTCGTTGGTCATTCTTTTTTCTTGCTTAAATTGTTGAATCAAAGAAACACCTTCAATTGATTCATTTAGATTAGTGTTAATGCGGCTTAAGCGTTCACGGTAATTACGATAAAGTTTTGAACTTTTCCTTGAATAAAGCCAGATAACGAGAAGAAGAAGTGGCAAAAATAAAAGCATTAACCAACCTGCAGTTTGGTTAGTTAAAAACATAGTAACCAAAGCCGAACCTACAGAAAAGATACTGATGACGACCGTTGAAAGCACTGTTAAAAAGTTGCTCAAAGTCATCGTATCATTAGTAACTCTTGAGACGATGGAACCAGCTGGGGTTTGATCAAAATAGCGCATCCCTAATGAATGTAACTTTCGATACAATGCTCGTCTAACACTTTCCAAAGATTTTTCTGAACCTAAAGAAAAGAAATATTGGTAAGTAAACTGTAAAATTGCTTTTAAAAGTGAGCCAGCAGCGTAAAGAAAGCCCGCAAAAAGAATAACTTGAACAGTTGCCGATTGCTTTAACAAAAAATGATCCAAGAAATATTGCAAGCCAAATGGAAGAAGCATGTTGATTACACTAACTAAAAAGGCGCCAACAGCTGCAATGATCATTTCTGTTTTAAACATTTTTACAAAGCCCATAAGTCGTTTGAAAATATGCATCTGCTGCTTAACTGGTATTTCCTCTGACCAAACGGATTTGTATTCACCATCATTATTCATCTTTTTCACCTACCTCTAATTCCTGCCGACGCCACATTTCAGCATACCAACCATCTGCAGCTAATAATTGCTCATGATTACCACGTTCAACAATTTTTCCGTCTTTTAAGACTAAAATCAGATCGGCATTCATTACTGAAGTCAATCGGTGTGCCGCAATTAAAGTTGTCTTACCCTGCCGCTCTTTCTTTAGTGATTTCAAAATTGCAGTTTCAGTCTTAGCATCAACAGCGGACAAAGCATCGTCCATGATTAAAATCTGACTATGCTTAAGTAACGCACGCGCAATCGCCATTCTTTGCTTTTGTCCTCCAGAAAGAGATACCCCATTTTCACCAACTAAAGTTTGATACGAACGCGGCATTTGCAAAATATCACTATGTAAATCGCTCTTTTTAGCTGCTTCAATTACTTGATCTTGTTCGGCTCCTGCCTCAGCAAAAGAAATATTTCTTTGAATCGAAGTTGAGAACAAGTAATTATTCTGCGGCACATAAGAAATTTGCCTTAACAAAACGTTTAACGGAATTTCGCGTATATCATGTCCATTTAAAGTTATTACACCATCATAATCATCAAATTCACGCAAAAGTAGTTGAATGATAGTTGTTTTACCTGAACCAACTCGGCCAACTAAACCTAAGGTTTGACCTTTTAGCAATGTAAAATTAATATTTTGCAAAACTGGAATATCTTTTTCATCAGGATAAGCAAAAGATTTAATATCGTATTTTAGGTCACCATCAATATCTTTCGCAGTAATACTGTCATCAGCATGCTCATCAGTAATTAGCGGCTTTTCATCGAGTAATTTTTGTACCCGATCATAACTTGCACTACCACGCTCCAAAATATTGAACAAGTAACCAATAGCAAACATCGGCCAAACCATATTTCCAATGTAAGCAATAAAAGAAACTAATTGACCAATCGATAAAACATGATTAGTTACCAATAGACCGCCATAGATAATGGTTATTGTATACGTCAAGCCAATGATAATCGTGCCTAATGGATCAAATAAAGAATCCCATATGAATACGCGCCGATTGATTTTGATAGTTTCGTTTATCATCCTGTCAAAAGCAGCTGTATCTTCTTTTCCTTGACCGAATGTTTTTAAGACTTTAATCCCTGACACAGATTCCTGAGTTTTATTATTTAAACGCGAAAAAGCAGCCTGCGAATCGTTAAAAGCATCGTGCAGACGATTCCCTAATTTTTGGGCACCCCATGCTAAAAATGGTAAGGGCAATAAAGCCACAACTGTCAGCCGAACATCAACAAAGATAATCATCGCAATCATTGTTGATAGCCCCATCATTAATGAATCAACTAAAGTTAAAACGCCATCACCGGCAACATTTTGAATCGCTGAAACGTCATTTGTCGCATGAGCCATTAAGTCACCAGTTCGATGTTTTTGATAAAAAGTACGATCCATCTTCATGAAATGCTTAAAAAGTTTAGACCGCATTTGTCTTTCTAATTCAGCCGCTCCACCCCAAATTTGCTTACGCCAAAAATATCTTAAAATATAAAGAACAATCGCTGCTGCCAATACAGCCAAAATTAGCATGCCATACTCCATCCAGCTAATGTGACCTTTATCTAACTGATCCGCCATTAATCCCAAAACTCTTGGTGGAACCAAATTTGCAAAGGAAGTTAAAGCTAAAAAAGTTATTCCTAAAATATATCTTTTCTTTTCCTTTTTAAAAAACCATTTTAATTTTTTAAAGATTCCCATAACTCACCTCAATATGAAAAAAAGGCGAAGTAATCCTTCGTCTCCCTAGAACATTAAAAGCAATTTTACTTTTGTTGATGCTTCATCATATTCATTACTTGATTTACCTTCTTAGCTGAAGGCTTTTGTCCCATTTGAGACATCATCGCAACAATCATATCTTCACTAATTGGAGGATTATCTTGGAAGTACTTTTTCATATAAGCTCTTGCACCATAAAAGCCACCAATTAGACCAACACCAAGGGCAATAATAATTAAAAAAATTGCTAAACCTAAATTCATTATTTCTTACTCCTCCATTTATAATCAATAATAATCTTACCGAACTTTTTAAGTTTTTTAAAGTGGAAATTAATCTTTTCTTAAGCCCTTTTTTCTTTGAGCTCTCTTTGCTCTTTCCGAAGTAACTTCTTTACCATTTTTATCAATGATGACGGTATCTTCTAATTGTTGCTTAAAACCGGCTCTAAAGTTAGCAAGAAACTTTTTGTGAAGTTCTTTTCTTTCTGCTTCTTCTTCCTTAGTTAAGCCTTCTTTTTCTTTCTTATGATAAAGTTCATTAATACCTGTCTCTTATACACATC